>DATMMJ010000601.1:0-3908 GCA_035569795.1 Puia sp.
GGCAATATTGTTTTCAAACCTATTATCCGGGAGAGGGCCATACGCCAGACAACATTGTAATTTGGTTTGATAAAGAAAAAATCCTGTACGGAGGTTGCTTAATAAAAAGTACAGAGGCTGATAATATAGGAAACCTGGAAGATGCCAATGTAAAAGAATATGCTACTACTATCGAAAACGTGCAAAAAAAGTTTAAGTTTCCGAAATATATTATACCAGGACACCAAGATTGGACAAGTACAAGGTCATTGGAACACACCTTAAAATTGGCGCGGCAGATCCGGCAATAAATACTAACTGCTAATAAGTTGCCTGCAACGCAGGCTGATTATATCGTTTAGCCATGCACCCCGCCAAGCGCTGCGTGCACTTCATGTATCGGGCTGAAAAGATAAACACGCTTTGTACCTACTTCGATACATTCAAACCGCTTTCTTAGTTTTCGCCCCTTGCGAAAAATTCTTTTATCGCTAGTCTGAAACAAATCTCCTTCCATGATTTGCTCAACTAAAAGCAATCCATTTGCCTTTTTATCATAGTTTTTCAAAACCCTTGTCAATACTTCATCCGCGCAACTGCTGGCAGGCAAATTATGCATCGTTTTCTTGAAAGCTGCTTTGATATCCGCCGGAAAAATATCCAACTTTAAAAAATCTACCAGCATTCTTGCATAAATTTGCTTCCATTCCTTGCCATGCGATTTCACTTTACTTCCAAATTGGATAAACGTTACTAAATGCGCAAGTTCGTGTATCAGCGTAATTAAAAAAGCAAATTCATTCAGGTTGCCATTCACACTAATACGGTGATTTTTGCCGTCAACTGCATTTCTGTAGTCTCCGAGAACTGTTTTCCTTTCTCGCGTAACGGTGAGGTGCACTTTATATTGATGCAGGTAATTCAGTACCAGTTGAGCGGAGCCTTCAGGGATAAATTGCCGGAGGTATTCTAAGGGTGCTTCTGTTTTAGGCATTTTTGTTCTTCTTGTTCAACCTTGTTATGATTTTTACTTCTGCAAAAGTATAAACGAAATACAAACCAAAAAAAACAAGAACAGCAGCTTTGCTTACCGGTTTGCTTGTAAAAGCATAAACCAGCACTGCCGCAATGCAAATGCCCATTTTTAAAAACATAGCACTATAGATCATCCGAAGGAAAGCCTGCATATTAGGATTGCTCAGGCCCTTATTATAAAATCCAAATGAAAAATATGTTGCAATAAATAAAACAAGATTACCGCCAAACATAGCTTCAAAAACAGCACGCCATTTAGGGGAAAAAAAAATTAATGCAACGAATACCAAAGAGATCACTGTAAAAATGAGAACTATCGGGAACAATGGCTTGCGCGTCATTTTATAATTTGATTAAAAATAAAATCCGGGCGAAGTTAAGAAAGTTCATAGTCGAAAAACTATTTCATGCAAAGGTGATGAGGCTGAGAACTTCTCTTTGCGATCCGCTTTACTTTTTTGAAGCTGTCTCTCTTTATCGGAATAGAGTCGCTCCATTTCGGCGCAAATGTTAAAAAGGTAATGCAAGAAGAAACAATGTAGTTAGGGAATTGGCTATCAAAAAGATCAATTGTATCTCACTTATCAACCAATAAAAATATTTTTTCAACCAATATTGTTTTTATTTTACCTTGTTCAATGCAATTCCGCTTATTTTTAAGGTTAAAATGACACAGCTTATGCGTAAATTTATTTTCCTCTTTATTGTTTTATGTATTTGCACTGTAAAAATACATGCGCAAAAAAATCAAGTGCCGACGGTGCAAAAAGATGATAAGCCTGCTGTGATGAACCATATGGTGAATGTTGATTCATCGGTCACAACAAGAAGCGAAGTGACGATCAAGGGCGTCCACGTCCCATACACCGCGAACGCCGGCACGATGCCGGTTTGGGACGAGGATGGCAAAGCAATCGCCAGTGTTTTTTATACCTACTATGAAAGGTCTGATGTGAAAGACCGCGCATCGCGGCCATTGATCATTTCTTTTAACGGCGGGCCCGGCACCCCATCCGTGTGGATGGAAATTGGTTACACAGGTCCACGCATTTTGAATGTGGACGAGGAAGGTTACCCGATTCAGCCCTATGGCGTCAGAGAAAACCCAAATTCAATTTTAGATGTTGCCGATATAGTGTACATAGACCCGGTGAACACGGGTTTTTCAAGGCCCGTGAGTAAAGATATTCCAACAACAAAATTTTTTGGCGTGAATGAAGACATCAAGTATCTCGCAGAGTGGCTGAACACTTTTGTCACCAGAAAAAACAGATGGGCATCCCCGAAATATCTGATAGGCGAAAGCTATGGCACCACAAGGGTTTCGGGGCTTGCACTCGAGCTCCAAAATGCACAATGGATGTATCTGAATGGAGTGATCCTGGTTTCTCCGACCAATCTGGGAATCCAACGAAACGGCCCGGTGGACGAAGCCTTGCGGCTCCCTTACTATGCTGCCACTGCCTGGTATCACAAAGCATTAAGCGCAGACCTTCAACAAAAAGATCTGACGGATATGCTGCCTGAGGTGGAAGATTTTACCATTAACGAGTTGATCCCTGCAATTGCCAAAGGAGGATTTATTCCTGATGATAAAAGAAAACAGATCGCGGCAAAAATATCACGTTATTCGGGCCTTTCGGAAAAAGCAATCTTGCAGCACAATCTGGATATCGAACCAAATTTTTTCTGGAAAGAATTGCTTCGCGATAAGGGGTTTACTGTTGGACGTTTGGACTCTCGCTATCGTGGCATCGACAGAGAAGATGGTGGTGAGGGGCCAGACTACAATGCGGAACTTACGTCGTGGCTGCATTCATTTACTCCTGCAATCAACATTTATCTGCGCGAAGATTTGAATTATAAGACCGATCTAAAGTATAACATGTTCGGGCCCGTATTCCCATGGGATAATAAAAATGACCATACCGGTGAAAACCTGCGACAGGCAATAGCGCAGAACCCTTACCTGCATTTGCTGATACAATCCGGTTATTATGATGGCGCATGCGATTACTTCAATGCGAAATATAGCCTGTGGCAATTGGATCCGAGTGGAAGACTAAAAGACAGGCTATCCTGGAAGGGTTATCGCAGCGGCCATATGATGTACCTCCGCAAAGAAGATTTGTCCGCAGCTAATGATCAGCTAAGAGATTTCATACGCAGGTCCTTGCCAAAGCCAGGAGAGCCCGCGAAATATTGAACTAATATAAAAGCGATCTCAAAAGGTTTTTGAGTTCTATAGGTTTCATGACCTTAAAGTTTTTGAACGTCTTTTAGATTATCTTTTGGATTCCTGTTGGTGGTAAACCAACTATTTAAAAAAAGGATGCTTCATTATGAATTTCAAGTGGAAATAGGAAATGAACGACACTTTGCAAGACAGGAATTTTTCGCTGGAATATGAGCAATCATACAACAAGTACGATTTTATAGTAAAGCTTTTCCAACTCGGTCGCGACCGCAGGCACAGGCTCAAGGCTTTGCATTTTGCGGGCCTGAAACAAAACGACACTGTCCTGGACATTTGTTGCGGCAGCGGCCTCAGCATTGAACCTATCCTTAGCATTATAGGCCCAGGCGGCCATATCATTGCGGTGGACGCAAACACACAAATGCTTGAACTTGCCAGGAAAAAAGCAGAAAAAAATAAATGGGATAATGTGGAGTTCATTGAATCAGATATTAGTGACCTGGATATCGAGGTCAAAGCAGATATGGCGCTGTTCGCATTGTGCTGGTATGACCGCAAGACATCTACTGAATGGGTGCATAAGGTAATTGGTTTACTGAAACCTGGTACAGGCAGCCTTTGCTTTATGGATTATAAATATCCTGAGAATTGGGTGAGATATATTGCCACCCCGGTATTATCACTATTGGTAAGGTGG
>DATMMJ010000602.1:0-2367 GCA_035569795.1 Puia sp.
CAACCCCAACATCTGCGTTTTTTACTGCAAGGATAGATTTTTGTTGCAGTTCATTATTGTTCTCGGTTGTATCCGTTGCATATCCTTTTTCATAATTAATGCTGATGGAATTTCCCGCGCGCTCGATCAATCCCTCTAAAATAGAAATACCTTTTGCTGCATCATTTGAATAACCACCTAAATAAGTGCTTGTAGCCAACGGCCCGATAACTGCAACTGATTTGATGTTATTATTTAGCGGGAGAATGTTGCCATCATTTTTTAAAAGGCAAATACTTTCCTGCGCGGCCTTCAATGCCAAATCCTGGTTTTGTAGTGAATGGAATACTTTCGATTTTAAAGAAGGATCGGTATATGGATGATCAAATAACCCCAGTAAAAATTTTACTCTTAATACATCGCTCACGGTCTTGTTCAATTGCTCTACTGAAAGTCCTTTGTTTTGTATAGCTTTTGTCAATGCTTTTAAAAAATCAGCATGACCAAAATCATAAAACTGCATATTCAGCCCTGCCTTTAATGTTTGGGTAAGCGCATCGCTGATGTCCGTTGCTACCTGATGATTTTCGAGGCTCATTCTAATTGCGCCCAGATCAGATAATACAAAACCTCTGAAACCCCACTGCTTTCGCAACACCTCAGTGAGCAACCATTTATTATCCACGCATGGAATGCCATCAAGCTCACTGTATGCGGCCATCATCGATAATGCGCCACCTTCGCGCACTGCTTTTTCAAAAACATATAAAAATGATGTTCGCCCTTCACGCTCGCTCATAAAAACCGGAGACGTGTTGCTGCCTGCTTCCGGTATTCCATGTATCGCAAAATGTTTTGGCTCAGCAATTACTGCATTGTCATCGCCCACATTTTTTCCCTGCAGGCCTTTAACCATGGCAACTCCATTTTGTGCAGCTAAATAGGGATCTTCTCCGTACGTTTCTTCAACACGCCCCCATCTCGGATCGCGGGGCAAACAAAGAACCGGCCCTAAGATCATATCCACTCCATGTGCTCTTGTTTCCGTGGCAATTGCTCGCCCGATCTCATGCACCAACCCAGTGTCCCACGCACTGGCTAATTGCAACGGAACAGGAAATGATGTGCTGCCAAGGCCGCTGTAACCATGCAAACCTTCTTCTATAAATAAGACGGGAATACCTAACCGCGTTTTTTCCATCGCATATTTTTGTATGCTGTTTGTTATATCAGCACTCAGTGGATAAAAATCATGAATGGAGCCGATACCTGTTGTGGTAAGAGTAGTTTTAATTTTTTCTTGGGAATAAGAAGATGCTTCATGCCCCTGCATATTAGCAACTTCCTTTCCCCAATACATATCAAGCTGTTTGATTTTTTCTTCAAGCGTCATTCGGCTTACGAGGTCAGCAACCCTTTTCTCGACAGGCAATCCGGGGTTTTTATATGGATATTCGTATCGGTGTGTTTCTTTTCTGAAAGAACAAAGTATCACTAGAACAAGTGTAAAAAAATACAGTCTGTTTTTTTTCATAATCTTAAGTCAGGCAAAAAATTAAATTGTTTGATGAAAAGGGAATCTTTCTTTGCAAAATATATCAGGTGGAAACGAGAAAAACGGGTATTCGCCGGATATCGGGGTTCTAGATATCCTATTGCGGAAAGATTGACATTCATATAACAAGGGTTTGAGTACTCAATAGACTGCAATAAACACAATAGAGATTAACCAAAGGACTAATAATTGATTAATTGGAGAATAAAAGTCGTTTTATATTGATTTTTTTGAAAATTCTTCGGGACACGATCCTCCGGAGCAATGCCGTAAAAAATTTGTGATGGCTTAAGTAATTATTTCGTGGAATGATTTGCTGAATTCTTCGCCGTAAATGTCTTTGTACTCCTTAACAAATTTCAAATAAATGTTGTTGGCCAAAGTGTGCCGTTTAAGATATATCAGGCCTTTACATTTATAGGTCAACGCATCTTCATTCAAAGGATCAAAATAAAAGACGTAATTAGTGAGCTCAATGATCCACTCGGTGTTCTTGGATATATCATGATTTTTTACAACGCCCAGGCATAGATCAATTACTGAATTCGATATTTCCGATTTAATATTATCCAGCCAGTTATATTCTGTTTGAGTTAAAAAAGCGCCTCTTTTTATTATATTTTCTAAATGATCGATATATTCTTTGCTTGCTTCCGGCGGCCCCTGTAATAATGAAACAAACTTTTTATAATCCACATGAATATTTTCATCCATAACCTGAAACTGCCAATAACCCGATTCTTTGGTGATAACACAGTTGCCGATTTTTTCCAGGATTGTTTTTAGTTTGGCAATATTAACAGACCGGTTATTTTTTGCATCTTTTTCAGATT
>DATMMJ010000603.1:0-2699 GCA_035569795.1 Puia sp.
AAAATATGCAGTTGCGATATTGAACAAGTCACAGGATTTCATTCTTCGTTTTCGTTAAACGAACGCACAAGATCATTTCTGAAAGTGCAGGATGGCTGCGACTATGGCTGCTCTTTTTGCACAATACCCAAAGCACGTGGCAAAAGCAGGAGCGATTCAATAGAGAATATTTTAAAAAATGCAAGAGATTTGGCAGCAAAAGGGGTGCAGGAAATAGTGTTGACGGGAGTAAATCTGGGAGATTTCCGCACACCTGCGCTTTCTACCAGTGCAGGAGGGGGAATTCCGCAAGCAAATTTTTTTCAGCTTATACAGGAACTTGATTGTATCGACGGTATTGAACGATTCCGCATATCTTCCATCGAACCAAATTTGTTAACCAATGAGATCATTCGGTTTGTTGCCAAAAGCAAAAAGTTCATGCCTCATTTTCACATCCCTTTGCAAAGCGGAAGCGACCGTATCCTTGGCCTTATGCGAAGAAGATATAAAAAAGAATTGTACCAAGAGCGGGTGAAGCTAATTAAAACAAGCATACCGCATAGTGCCATTGGCGCCGATGTGATTGTTGGCTTTCCCGGAGAGAGCGATGAGGATTTCAAAGAGACCTATCAATTCCTTCACTCATTAGAAGTTTCATACTTGCATGTATTCACTTATTCGGAGAGAGATAATACTAGGGCGCTGGAGATAAAACCCGTTGTCCCTTTGCATGTGCGTCACGAAAGGAACAAAGCCCTGCGCAATCTTTCTTACATGAAAATGCAATACTTTACACAACTGCAAAGAGGACAAGTGCGTAAAGTTTTATTTGAAGGGCATTCAAAGGGCCCACTAATGGAAGGTTACACTGACAATTACATCAGGGTTCAGGTCCCTTACCGCAATGATTGGGTGAATCAGATTGTTGACTGGCAACTTTGACGTAAGAGTTAGTCCGGACCTATTTGACGGGTCTGAATTATTTTGATCGTAAATCAGTATATTTAAAATTAGTGATTGAGACATATCTAGATAAAGAATCCCAAAGTGAGTACGCAGCAATGCTATCTTAACAGCAAAATAGAATGAGGTCTGGCTAAAGTATGCGGAGGTGTTGAATATTGCTCAAATTAAGGTGATTGACCATGCAAAAATTTCAGGTTACTATAAAGTTTGAAATAAATGATGAGTTCATGACGCTCGTGCCACCCCACCGGACTTACATTAATCATCTTATCAATAAAGGTATTATTGATTACTATGTTGTTTCGATGGAAACACAGCGTACCTGGATCACGTTTTCTGCAAATAGCAAAAAAGAAGTGAAGGAGTACCTTTTAAAATCTCCTTTGCATAAATTTTGGAATTATGAGATTGATGAACTCTTTGTTGTGGACGGGAACCAGTACAGGTTGCCGGGCGTAGAGTTGAATTGATCAGTAAAAAATCACATATTTATAAAAAGCAAAGAACTCCCGTAGCAAACCATAAGCATCTTGCCAGAAATATTTGTCTGAAGAAAAGCCTTCCACATTTTTAAATCCCAGCTTTTTTATGATGTATTTACATCTTGTTATGTGGTAGAAACTGCTGACTACTATTGCAGAGTTAAAATGCAAGGAATCGTTCAACAAAATAAAATCTTTTGCAGTAAGGTAAGAATTATTGCCATTGTTGTCAGTTATAATGCTGTATTGCGGAATATTGTTCCTGACAAGATATTTTTGCATCGCATCTCCTTCGTGGACGCCGTACTCACCTTTTCCTCCGCTGACAAAGATTCTTTTGACCCTTCCTGCCTTATATAGCTTCAAAGCTGCCTCCACGCGGCCCTGAAGCCAGGGCGATAAGGTGCTGTCCGCAAATACTGAATTGCCGAGAACTATTGCCACATCAGCGCTACCGCCCCAATCATGCAAGCCATCATAAATCACATAAGCGGAATGAAGTAAAAGCCAGAGGATAAATAGGCTAACAAAGATTTTTAGTTTCCTGCTCTTGAAGAATTTCATTTATTTGAAGCCCACGGAGGCTTTTGCTTAAGCGATTTTTTGTATACCGGGCAAGATTCAATATGCGCTCCGGGCAGGTACCCTGTGCTTACTAAGAATTCATTCACAATCTCACCGCCGGTAAACTTGAATGTGCTTTTGAATAGCTTCATCCACTCTTGTTTTGTTTTGGGGTGATGATGTTCGAGCCATTTTTTAAAGGAGCCGAATTCCTTTTGAAGCGCCTTGATGGCTTTGGCATTTTCTATTGTCGCATTGATTTTTAATTTGTTCCGGATAATGCCTGGGTCTTTAAGTAGTCTTTCGATTTGCTTTTCTTTATACCGGGATACTTTCTCAATATCAAAACCATCAAATGCCTTATAAAAATTATCCTTTTTTTTCAAAATTGTAGTCCATGATAGTCCTGCCTGATTGATTTCGAGAATGAGTCGGGCAAACAATTCGTTGTCCTCATTTATTGGGAAACCATATTCATAATCGTGGTAATGCACGTGCACGTTGTCTTTTTCCATGTTCCAGACAACTTCGCAATAACTTTTTGGCTTTTCCATGTTTCAAATTAAATAAAATATGTTAGAAGCCTTTTGTTTCAGAAATATTTTGCAGAACTATTTTAGGCCTTATCTTTGCAGTCCTAAAAAACTTTTTGGTTGAAGGAAAGGGAGTTTAGCTCAGCTGGTTCAGAGCATCTGCCTTACAAGC
>DATMMJ010000604.1:0-6636 GCA_035569795.1 Puia sp.
AGAGCGCAGGCGATCACCTACTGCACCGGCGAGCCTTGCCACTTTGGCCGTGAATGTTTGATTAGGCAACGCCCTCACAGTAAATTTTACTTTGCCTTCTTTATTGATGAAATCCGTATATGCTTCCGGAACTGAAACCACTAGGCGTAATTTTTTCTGTTCCTGCAAAACAAAAATCGGTAGATCGGAGCCTTTCCCCGAGGGTCCCACATAAGCCCCAAGGTTTACGTTGCGCGCACTTATTACCCCGGAAAATGGAGCGTGTATCTCCAGATAATTCCTTGTTTCTGCAATTTCGGCATAGCCCGCTTTGGCAGATTCCAAGAGCGCATAATCAGAATTTTGTTTTGCCAGTGCAATGTCCAAATCGTTCTGAGCAATGGTGCCAGGCGTTTGAGAGGTTTGGTATAACCTGTTGTAAGTTGCTTTGCTTGATATGTAAGATGATTCCTGCGATTTTACTTTTGACTGCGCAGCGGCTAACTGCGAAGTTATTTCGGGTGCTTCAAGTCGGGCCAGTAACTGGCCCGATTTTACTTGCGATCCGACATCAGCATATAATTTTTCTACGTAGCTGTTCACTTTGGCATAAATATCCACTTGTTGGAAAGCAATCAATTCCCCGGGAATTTGTAAAGTGGAAGTAAGCATCCCTTTTTGTAAAGAAAAACTTTCATGCACAGTGCCATTACCTGCTGGGTTGCCCTGTTCTTCTTTTTCCTTTTTTTCTGTGCAAGAAGAACCCCCGACAAGACAAAGGAGTGCAAGTGCAAAGAAGCACCGAATACACGCATTCTGGAAAATATCATTTTTTATCTGATTCATACAATGACGGGATATAATGTTTGCTTTCTTTGTCTTCAGGATCAAGCGATACGGACTCAATGGTAGTTTTCTTTTGCACCCACGTGAACACCAAAGGCAACATAAACAATGCAGCAAAGGTAGATGCAAACAACCCTCCAATCACTGCCCGGCCCAGTGGTGCCGCCTGATCTCCTGCTTCACCGATACCTGATGCCATGGGTATCATGCCAACCACCATTGCAACGCTTGTCATTAGTATCGGACGCATCCGGACTGTGGCAGCATCAATGGCAGCTTTTAAAGCATTACCGCCATTTTGTATCCGCAGATGCTCTGCATTTGTTACCAACAGTACCGCGTTAGAAATAGAAACACCCACTGACATGATCATGCCCATATAGGATTGCAAGTTGAGCGTTGAACTGGTCAGGAGCAACAAAAGCAAGGATCCTACTAATACGGCCGGAGCAGTGCACAGTACCACGAGCGAAACTTTGAAGGATTGAAAATTTGCCGCGAGCATTAAAAAGATAACAATTATGGCTACCAGCAACCCCGACTGCAGATTATCCAGGGTGTCGGTCAACACCGGGCTTAAGCCTCTTGTTTCAATAAATAAACCACGGGGAAGTTTCCCCAATTTTTTCAATGCTGCATCCACATCTTTCGTTGCCCTTCCCAAATCCATTTTATATAAATTGGCGGTGACTGATAACACAGGAGTCGCACCAATATCATCGTCCTCGCCGTACATGGTTGTCGGTGTAATTGAAGCGACATCACTTAATACGGGCCGCGAAGCATTAGGCAGTATAGGCGTTTCTCCAATATCATTTGTGCTTGCCATTTTATTTTCCGGGACTTCTACCTGCACAAAATAACTGAGTCCTTGCTTTAAATCTATCCAAGAGTTTTTTTCTGTGAAGCGCGACGATGAAGTAGCTGCAGTCAATGACCGGGAAATCTCCTCGGGCGTTACACCAAGTTGGGCAGCTTTTTCACGGTCAATATCAATATTAATGGTAGGATATTTGATTGACTGACGAATCTGCACATCCCTCAGGTAAGAGATTTGCTTAAGCCCCTCCACCACTTTGTAGGCATATTGTTCATTCAATGGTTTGTTCTTACTTAAGATTTTTATTTCAATCGGTGTAGGTGAGCCCTGTGATAGAATTTTATCGGTGAGTTCAATCGGTTCGAAAGATACGTGCACTTCTGGCAATACATCTTTCATTTTTTTTCTGAAATTATCTTTGAGTTCATCCATATTTGTCTTATAATCTGCCTTCAATGCCACTTGCAAAACAGCATCCTGCGGGCCCGGCATAAAAAGATAAATGGGGTTGGTTGAAAATTGCGAGCCATGCATCCCCACCATCGCAGAAGTAATTTCGACATTTTTGTTGCCAACCAAAGTGTCAATCACATCAATGGCTTTCAGCGTCATTAATTCCGTGTGTTCGATGCGCGTTCCGTCGGGAGCGCTGAGTCTAACCTGGAACTGGCCTGCGTTTGATTTCGGCAGCACATCACGGCCAATGTAATTAATGAGCAAATAGGCAAGTGCTAATGAGCCGAGAATATACAATAGCACAATGGGCAGTCGGTAGGGCATCATTCTTATCAAGATTTTGCTGAATCTCAACTTGATTTTATCAAAGAAGGGTACCTTTTTTTTCTCTGTTGTGTCTTCTTTAACAAGGAACAATTCACGCTGGGCAAGAGTGTCCATTTCTGAACGGATAGGGATGCCGGATTCTTTAAATATCTGTTCATCGGTTTTTTTAGCATGCTCATCCCCCCCCTTACCATGCTCTTCTTTCATCAGCCAGTTTGCAAGAACCGGCACTAATGTTTGTGCCAGTATATAAGAGGTGATCATTGCAAATGCAATGGCAAGTGCGAGTGGAAGGAACAGTGAGCCCGGAATGCCGTTCATACTGAATGCCGGGGCGAATACTGCGAGAATACAAAATAGGATAAGCAGTTTTGAAAATGCGATCTCTTTACAGGCATCCCACACAGCAAGTGCTTTGGGCTTGCCCATATCCATGTGCTGGTGTATGTTCTCTATTGTTACGGTCGATTCATCAACCAAAATGCCAATAGCAAGCGCAAGCCCACTCAGCGTCATGATATTGATGGTTTGATGAAAAAGAGAAAGAAATAGAATGGCAGAAATGATACAAGTGGGTATGGTGAGTATCACGATCAATGCGCCACGGGCATCGCCGAGAAAAAGCAATACCATTAGTCCCGTAAGGATGGCTCCGATTGCGCCTTCGCTTAATAAACTCTTTACTGCGTTGATAACATAAACAGATTGATCGAATTCAAATGAAAGCTTTACATCTTCAGGTAACAAGCTTTGAAATCGGGGGAGTGCAGCTTTTAAGTTCTTTACAACTTCCCAGGTTGATGCGGTTGCAGATTTTGTAATGGGCAAATACACCGATCGTTTGCCATTGACCAGCACGTAACCTGCAGTGATATCAGCCCCGTCCTCCACCGTGGCTACATCTTTTAAGTACAGGTTTTGGATAGAGCCCACGTAGAGAGGTATATTTTCAAAATCCTTTACTGTCTTAATTGTAATATTGGCAGGAGTAAAATAATTGAAGTTGCCAATGCGCACATTTCCTGCCGGCGTGGACTGATTGTTTACTCTGAGCGCTGCAACCAACTGGTCAGGCGTAAGATTGTGGGAACGCAATAATTGAGGATCTGCCTTGATTACAATCGTCCGTGCATTGCCTCCAAATGGAGCGGAGGAGACAAGCCCAGGAATGGAAGTGAAAGAGGAGCGGATATACACATTGGCCATATCTTGCAACTCATTATTGGAGCGTTTCGGGCTGCGCAGTACCAATTGACCAACAGGCAAAGTGGATGCATCGAAACGCAAGATGAATGGAGGTTGCGAACCTGGCGGGAACGATGCCTGTGCACGAGTCGAATAGGACGTTACTTCCGCCGCAGCCTGTGCCATATTCGTTCCTTCGTTGAAGCTGATTTTTATTAACGTTAATCCCTGTATGTTTTGCGATTCGATGCTTTTTACTCCCGAGACATAAAGCAGTAGGTTCACGTAATTTTTTCCAAAATAAGATTCCATCTGGTCGGGTGTAAAACCACCATAAGGATGTGAGAGATAAATCACCGGCAGATTCATGTCTGGGAAAATATCAATCTTGATGGTTGTTACCGCCTTGATGCCAAAGAAAAATAGTCCTGCCACAAGAACAAGTATGGTTATTGGTTTGCGTAGTGCCGCTCTGATTAAGTTCATGCTAACTGATTATTTTTTACCGCAGGGACAAATTATGCAATTGCCCATTGGCCATATGCCATTCATTATTTCACTTGTTTAATAAATAAATCAAAATCCCCGGAGGCCGCAGCTTTCAGCAACAACGCTTGCCACACATTAATGTAGGCCACACTTACATCCGTTTCCGCACGGCTTAGATTATACAGCGCCTGTTGTACATCTACAATGTTACTCAAGCCGTTTTTGTACAAAACAGTTTTTTGCAAATAGGCATCGGATGCGGCTTTGAATTCAAGTGGTACTTCTCGTATGCTTTTAATGCTGTTCTCAATTTGCTGGTCACTAAGGAGCAACTGGTCTTTCAGCTGCGTCGCTATCAAATCATATTCATTGCGGTAGGCTGCAGTGACAAATTGTTGCGCTTTTACCTGTTGTCTTATTTTTGCAGGGCTGATTACATTCCAGGCAATGCCAAATCCAAAAACATAGTTGTACCTGCTTGGACTGATGCCATCAAAATAGTTCTTTGAATAGTTCCCGTCAAGGCCAGGAGTATAGTTATAATCAAAGCCTGAGCCTTTTCCCTGGAATGTGCCGAATAAATTCAACCCGGGGTTAATGCTCTTCTGCAAAAATTTCTCGGTTGAACTGCTTTGGTCAATGCGGCTCTTGAAAAATTGAACCTGTGGATTATTAGCAACAGGAAAAGAGGTGTTATAGTTTCCGGGAGAATTGGAAAAATAACTGGTATCTAAAACTAAAATATCTGGTGTGATGTTTATGAGTTGGCATAATTGACTCCGCTCCTGCTGCTCGGTATTAATGGCCTGTATCAAGGAAAGTTTCGCTGAGGAAAGATCTGAATTGGCAATGGAAGAATCAACGCCCGGATTCAATCCGGACCTGGTTCTTGCAATCACTGTTTGCTGGACAAAGCTTGCCCTGTCAACATTGGACTGCGCATTTTGCTCGAAGCGCTGGGCAATTAAAAGATTGAGATAAGCTCCGGCAATTTTCACGCTCTGTACAAATTTCTCCTGGGTGAGATTGGCAGAATCAAGAAATAATTGCTTACTGGCTAAATCGATTTTCGATTGCAATCTTCCGAAAGAAATAAATTCCCAATTGGTATTGACAAAATAGATTGAACCGAAGGCTGCATTCCAGCTTTGACTGGAGTAGATTGGACCGGAAGAAGATACACCAGCGCCACCCCCAAATGAACTTAGCGCGCCAAATTGTCCGTTGACCGTCCCATAGGCATGTTGTATGGAGGCCGTAACATCAGGCAGGTATTGGTTTTTGGCATTTTGGACCAGTGCCGCTGAAGCGCTCACATAATTGCGCTTAGCTTGTATATTTTGATAGTTATTTAAGCCCGTTCTGATTGCATCAGATAAGTTTAGCTGGCTTTGTTGAGCGCTTGCTTTTTCAATTTGCAAATCTAAACTAAGTGCAAATAAAATAATTGTCGTCACTAAGGGATTTTTCATCATTGCTTGTATCTGAAAAATGATTGTTTAGGCTAAGCTAATCTGTTTTTGGTCACTAACTACTTGCATACAAAATTTACTAAGGCAAAGATTTGCTGATGGGGCTTCTTTTAATTTATAATAAAGTCTTCACCGCTTTCAATGCATTTTTCATTGGTGAAAGGGCACGATAAACCTGGCATTGCATAGTGGCGCCATCGAACAAAAGAAATATGGTATTGGCTAAATCGCCCGCGGAGGAAGCACCTGTTTTTTTTATTTTTTTTACATGATGCGCAAAAAACATGCGCTGTTTTTCCTTATTAAGAATTACCTGCTCGTTAATTTTTTCAGTGCGTTGAGGCATTTCGGCTACGATGCGTATATAACTGCATCCGCCAAAGTTTGTATCCAGCAAATATTGCGAGCGGCATTCAAAGCATTTAATAATCCTCTCTTTGGGATCACTAATACCTGTAAGAAATTTGGCAAGCAGGGCGGACCAGTTTTCATATCGCTTCTTCAGGTATTCCACGCAAAGATCTTCCTTGGATGGGAAATGATAATAGAGGCTGGCTTTTGCCACGCCTGCTTCTTGGATGATCTGATTAATACCTGTTAAATTATAACCCTGATTGTAAAATAGCCTATTGGCGGTTTCAATAATTTGTTCACGCACAGAAATATCTGCAGTAATCATTATGCTAAAATAGGACAGGCAGACAAGTTTGTCTGAAATTTTTATATGGATAAATTATTCGATGTACAAGTGGTAAAAAAATATATTTTAATGGGTCCCAAACCGGTGAATGAAAAAGCGGTTCCTTTAAGAAGCTTACAAAAATTCATACCCGATATCTCTTCTGTAGTAGATGCCGTCATAGTCAATATTATCCAGCGCGTCTCTTGATTTTTCAACCGCCTCATAAACGGTTTCAGCAAACGAAGTGATGCAAAGAACACGGCCACCGTTGGTTACAATCCGATCGTTGTCCATTTTTGTTCCTGCATGAAAAATCAGGCTGTCTTTGGAATGCTCATTTTCTAATCCTTCAATCACAAATCCTTTTTCGTAAGCACCTG
>DATMMJ010000605.1:0-5465 GCA_035569795.1 Puia sp.
CAGGTGCGATCAAAGGATTATGATGCTCAAGCATACTGTTATCTATTTTCAGTATCTTTTAGATACTTGCCACTGCCTGGTAGAATGCTTTTAAAAAATGGCGACTGGTAGCCGCCATTTTTTAAAATTTCCTAGGGGATAAATTAATTCCCTTTGGGGTTTAGTATCAGATTGATTCTATCCAGTACATCCTGCAAATGATATTTTGTCATCCGGTCCTGAACAGAAGGAAGTGCAGCCGTGATATCAGTTTTCAAAGTCCTCAAGGTTCCTTTGGCAACCGAGATGATATCAGATATTTTCACATTTACGTTCGTAATGCCATATAAACTGGATATTCTGCGCGAAGCGCCTAAAAATGTAAAGCCTTGCTGACCGCTTATGATGGAACCTAGATTTTCCACGAATGCCTTTTGCAGGTTGCGGCGGTACATATCTATCGGCTTACGTGCATACACTTCGCTCCAGATTCCTTTACGTAAGTCATCCATAAGATCATCCATCCCGTAAGCATCTTTGCCAAGTTGAGCTGATGATTCCGATATTCTTTCTAAACGCCCCGGATCAAGCACAGCACCGAGTGCTGCCTGCTGAACTACACGGATCTCCTCGACCACCTGATCCTGATCGAATTTTTTCAACTGCTTCCAGTCAAGCAGCCACTGCGGTGACTCAAATGCATTTTTATTTAGAAATGCCACTGCATCTTTTTGTAAATTTTTCGGGACAGGCGTAAAAACTTCACCCTGCTGGTCATACGTCTTTGCGTCTTCATAGATTCCACCAATATTAGCAGTCACATGGCCAAAATACCTTCTGAGTTGTATGATGATCTGTCCATATATCTCATCGAGATTTTCAAAAGGTTCACCAGGCTGGAAGGTCCATTGCGATAAATTAGGAAGTATACGCTTGAGATTTTTTATTCCATATTCGCTCGCCTTCATGGCATTGTCCCCGAGGTCTTCCGTTTGTCCTCTTGGATCGCTCGGATTGAATCTTTGTCGAAGAAAACGGTACCGTGGATCAGATGCATGCGATTTAGCCCAGTCATTTAAAATTTCCTTTTCTTGCTTCTCATCTTTATCAGGGATTACCTTGTATCCCCATTCAATCGCCCATTTGTCATATTCGCCGATGCGTGGATATAACCCCGCAGGCCCGATATTGTCTTCAGGTTGGGCAACGTAATTGAAACGCGCATAATCCATAATGGAAGCAGTGTGGCCGTTTGCTTCCACCCATGCTTTGTCTCTTAATTTCTCCACAGGCGTTCCTGACGAAGATCCCATATTGTGCGGCAAGCCTAAAGTGTGCCCTACTTCATGTGAAGAGACAAAACGTACCAGCTGACCCATCAAAGTGTCGTCAAATTTTACTTTGCGTGCCCGTGAATCAACGGCTGCAGTCTGCACCAGATACCAGTCGTGCAAGAGGTTCATTACGTTGTGGTACCACCCAATATGGCTTTCTAAAATCTCGCCACTGCGCGGGTCATGTACATGTGGGCCATAAGCATTCTCAATATCGGATGCAAAATATCTGATCACAGAAAAACGGGCATCTTCCAGGCTCATGGTGCTGTCTTGCTCAGGCCAGTCTTTTGCAAGGATCGCATTTTTGAATCCTGCTCTTTCAAAGGCTTTTTGCCAGTCTTCGATTCCAAGCTTCAAATATTTTCTCCATTTTACAGGCGTCGCAGGATCTATATAATACACGATAGGTTTTTGTGGTTCAACCAATTCGCCTCTTTTCATTTTTTCTACGTCTTCCGGTTTTGGCTCAAGCTTCCATCTGGTGATGAATCTTTCTGATTGTGATTTCTGTACATCGAGACCATAGTTGGTATAACCATCTGAAAAATATGAAACCCGCTCATCGTAGAATCTACGCCGGTAGGGCGTTTTGGGTAAAAGTACCATGGACGTATTCAGTTCCAGGGTAACGGCGCCTGCTTCTGCCGCAGCGATCAGGGTAGAGGATGGGAATGGGTTGAAAGTAATACCCGGAGGCGGCGTGGAAGCGGAATAAGTACGTGTAACGCGCACTTCTGTATTGATCGGGAATGTTTTGATATAATTGATATAGGTCCTGTCTGAGGATGGAGCGCTCAGGTTGTAGGCTCTTTTTTGTCCCGAGGAAAGGGAAACGATCTGGTTATCGCCTTTGAAAAAATCTGTTACATCAATCACTACCCCAGTGCTGTCTTTGCCAAATGCTTTCAGATCAAACGCTGCTGCAATCGGCTCAACATTTGAATTTTTTACGGCCTGATAAATCGGTAAGGTATCGGAGGCAACATTCACATAAAAAACAACCCGGATGAAAATTTTATTTTCGGGTCCCTTTTCAAAACGCAGTACCTGCTCGTTGGCTTCTTCTCCTCCATACCCAGCCCCGGTAGCAGTCTTTGCAATGCGCGTGATGGCGAGTATTTCTCTGCCAAATAAAGAGTCAGGGATTTCGAAATACCATTTGTCCTCCACTTTATGAATGGTGAACAAACCTTTTGTAGTTTTTGCTTTGTCTGTGATCACTTCCTTGTATGGCTTCGGACCTGTTTTGGGTGGCGTGACCGGAGGAACGGTCGTTGCAGGTACAGCACCGGCGGGCACAGGAGGTGTTTTCTTATCCTGTGCGACCGCACTAGCGAATGAAATAATTGTTATCAAAAAGCAAAACAGCAACGATCGCAAACGATTAAGGTGGGGCATAGAAATTTTTTTATTAAGAAATGAAGATAAATAAATAGCTTTCACAAAAATTGAGCAATTTATACAGATGGCAATAATCGTAAATTGAGAGGATGTTTGAAAATTATTTTTTGGTTTTGCCATTCAATAAATTCCTTAACTTGTGAGTACCTTAAAAAAATTTGTTGCCCTATTTATATATTGGAAAGGTTTTTTCCTTAGAATTGTGCAATCATTTATTCGCAATCTCATACTTCATTTTAAAAAAACTAAAAACAAACGATCATGGCTGAATCAAAACCAACTGCAACGGTTACTGCAAGAACTTCCACTTCTTCCGTTCAACCTACAAAAAAGGGCAATTCGATTTCGTGGGTTGCGCCTTTGCTTTGCATCATTGCAGGTTATGTAATCTGGCGCTTTATTATCGGAAATCCTGATAATTTTACACATCCGGACTCAAGCGGCGGTTTTTGGCCTTCACATGAAGGTGCCAAAGGGAGCTTTGCACGTATGTATCAGGGGGGCATTATCGTGCCTATTTTGATTGGTGCATTTCTGACCGTGCTCACTTTTGTTATAGAGCGTTTTCTCACCATCAGCAAAGCAACCGGAACGGGCAATATTGCTGAGTTCATCCGTAAAGTGCAATATAATCTTGCTAACAAGAATGTGGATGCAGCCATTGGCGAATGCGATAAACAAAAAGGCAGTGTAGGCAATGTGATGAAGGCAGGACTGCGCAAGTACAAAGAGATGATCAGCACCACTGACCTGGATACAGAGCAGAAAGTGCTGGCTATCCAGAAGGAAGTGGAGGAAGCAACGGCGCTCGAATTGCCGATGTTGGAAAAAAACCTTGTGTTCCTTTCTACTATTGCTTCTGTGGCAACTTTGCTTGGATTGTTAGGTACCGTTATGGGCATGATCCGTTCATTCTCTGCGCTGGGAGACAGCGGTGGCGGTGAAGCGGCACAAAAACTTTCTCAAGGTATTTCTGAGGCTTTATACAACACAGCCCTTGGTATCGGCACTTCGGCCATATCTATCATCATGTACAATATTTTTACTACCAAGATTGACGGAATAACTTACGGTATTGATGAAAGCGGTTTTACCTTAACACAGAGCTTTGCTTCGTTATATAAGTAACTGACACTGGCTAGGATAGCAAATTTTGTAAATAAGGTTTGTGGAATTTTGAACTTTTTGAATCTTAATAAAAATATTCTAAAACAATGGGAAGAGCGAAACTACCACGCAAGAGTACGAACATTGATATGACAGCAATGTGCGATGTGGCATTCCTGTTATTATCCTTCTTCATCCTTGCCACCAAATTTAAGCCACCGGATATACTTCATGTAGAGACACCCAATTCAGTATCTTCCAAGATAGCTCCGGAAAAGGATGTGGTGATGATAACAATTGATAAAGACGGCAAGATTTTCTTTTCCGTATCGGACGCTAATGTACCTCAGAAAATTGCCATAATTGATGAAGTGAACACGGCTAAAAATCTGGGCCTTACAGCTGACGAAAAGGCACATTTTTCAAGAAATGCTTCTTCATTTATTGGTGTTCCCTTCAGTCAATTGAAATCTTATTTGGACAAAACGACAGAGGAATTGAAAAAACTCCAACTGCCAGGAATACCAGTAAGAGATTCGCTGAACAACGAACTCATAGAATGGGTGCATGCTGCAACTGCTGCATTTCAGGGTATAAGGATGAATCTTCTTCTCAAAGGCGATGATGCTGCAAAATACCCTTCATTTAAAGGTGTCACCGATGCTTTTAAAAAGAACGACCAAATGAAATTTCAGATGATCACTAACCCGGTTGCGGTGCCACCAGGTACAGAGTTGTACAAATACAATATTGCTACCGGAACAAAGGGCGCTTCGTCGTAAAAGAGATATTATTATCAACTAAAAAAACTATTTTATGGCAGAAATGGATACCTCGTCGGGCGGTGGACACAAAAAGGGCCCAGGCGTAAAAAAAGGAAAGAAAATGTCTACTCGCGTGGATCTCACGCCGATGGTGGATTTGGGATTCCTGCTGATAACATTCTTCATTTTCACCACCACCATGAGCCAGCCAACAGCGATGAAGCTGTTCCTGCCCAAGGATGTGGACAAGCCAGAGGAGCAGAACAAAGTAAAGGCTTCAGCTGTTTTGACTATAATGCTTGGAAAAGATGACCAGATATATTATTATGAGGGGGATGATCCCACTAAGTTGCAATCTTCTAATTATAAGGCAGTCCGGGATATCATTCTGGACAAGAAGAGGAGAACTGATCCCAAAGATTTTGTGGTGGTTCTGAAGCCAACTGTAGACGCAACATATAAGAATACAGTGAATATATTGGATGAAATGACCATTGATGAAGTAAAGCGGTTTGCTCTTGTTGATATCAGTCCAGTTGAATATACCTATGTGCAAGCCACCGAAAAAGCCAATGGCATAAAATAAACGGGCAGATTTTTTGTGAAATATTGCCTAATCTGAGTCTAAATAAATAAACTCGCCAACAATGGATGTAAATAAAATCTTAAGCGCAGACATACTCGATATCATATTCGAGGGACGCAACAAGGAATATGGCGCCTACGACCTACGTAAGACCTATAATAAAAGGCTTACGATCGCCATTATCTCTATGGTTTCCCTGCTGATGCTCCTGTTCGTTGGGTATCTGCTAGCCGGTGTCATAAACAGCGGACCTAAAAAACAGGCGATGAATGTGCAGGACGTGCAACTGGA
>DATMMJ010000606.1:0-11178 GCA_035569795.1 Puia sp.
CAGCATCTCCCACATTAGTCCAGCCGGTTGGGGCAGCAACAGCGGTCCATGTGTCGGTTACAGGATTATAGATTTCGCATTTGTTGGTATCGCCTCCCCCATTGCTGTATTCGCCGCCGCAAACAATCACGCGGCCGTCCCGGAGGACAGCCGAGGCGTAGTAAAGCCTCGAATTGATCATGGGAGCTACCGGGCTCCAAGTGCCATCGGCGTAATCTCCATTTGAATCAGGAGTAAGGCGATACCAGTTCACACCACCCGAATCCTGACACATGATGGTCCCATCCGTTAAAAGCAACATAGTACTTGCGTTAAAAGTGGGCTGATGCGTAAGCCCTTTCCATGTTCCTGCCATAAAATGATATTTTTAAAGTAAGCGCCTACTCTTTGTTCGGATTTTCGGCACACTCCGCTTTTCCCTTGGGCCTGGTTTATATGACCAAGAAATGAATATGAAAAAGGGCACGAATAAAAAACGAATGACAATCGTCGAGTAAAATGAATTTTTTAAATTAACTCATGCCTCCGTTGTTACTGAGTAGTTTGTTATTTTACTTTCTGTTGAAAAAGCCTGAGAAAGTTTGGCTAGAATAATTGGTTTCCTAGGCAATTACGTTGCAAATATGAAAGCCGCGGCCACCCTTTACAAGAGAAAGCATACCTGAAATGGACAAGTAGTTCTACCTGAATATTCGGGAACTTATACTTGCTGTTTGTTGGGGCGCCGGAGCTTACTTTCACGTAACTTTAAACCAACTAAAACAAATAATCATGAAAACAAAAAGCATTTCCCTTGTATGTACTGTTCTCGTGGCCGCATGTCTAATTTTAAGCGGCTGCTATCGCAAAGAAATTCGCTTTGACGAAAAAAGAGCTAGGGAAGAATTGATACCAATTGAACAAGCCAGAGCGCTCCAACAAAAGTTTATCACCTCCCGCCAAGAACTTGCCAGGCTTATCAGCGATTCTTCTTTTCTGAAAAGGAGTTTTAACCTTTCCAATGCAGAAACTTTCAACAGGGATATGATTGCGGTTTTACTCAACCAAGATGGAGCTGATGGTATACGAATATATTTCGGCGAAGACGCTAATGGCCAGGTAAAGCTGGTGCTTCTGCCAGTTGACAAAGAAGGGCATGATATTGTTACCACCCTGCTCGCAAACACGACGGCCCTACACATACCGGGAATCGCACCTGCCTATGCAGACGGCGGTGGCCAGGCGGGTGAAAACGGACAAGGCTGCCAGCCTTGTATAATTAAATAAACTTAAACCGTATGACCTCCGAAGGGTTCTGGAAGTTCATCCTCAGCTTATCTGTTGCATTTCCGGCTATTGCAGGGCTGATCCGTTTCCGAAAAATAGAGACCGCCTACTGGCCATTCATTATTTATCTTACTGTTTCCCTGCTGAACGAATTGCTGATGGGACTGTGGATTATCCCAAAGAGCAGAAAAGCGGAGGCCTTGGACTGGACACTTTTCAATTTGTTCGAAGCAGTGATATTGATGGTTCAGTTCTATTACTGGAAACGGTTTGACAGGTATAAAAAAATTTTCCCGGGCCTGCTTATCGTTATTGTTTGCGGTTGGTTTTTCGAAAATTTTATTGCTCATAATATTTATCATTTTAGCCCCATCTTTCTTATTTGTTATTCATTTATATTGGTGTTATTGAGCGTACAAACCATCAATTATATTATTGTGAATGAAGCCAGGATGCCAATCACAAAGAATGCGATGTTCATTATTTGTGTTGCCATGATTGTCTTTTTTGTTTATGATATTTTTGTATGGACGTTGGCTGCAAATGGCATACATCTGGCAGTTTATGACATTTACAGAATCGTGAACACAATGGTAAATCTGCTTTATGGGCTGGGGGTTTGTTTTATCCCAAAAAAAATATCTGGTCAAGATTTATTCAGAGATTTGTATATTAATTAAAAGTAGATTTTTTTGCTGGAATGAATTTATATGTTCAATTAAATAAAAATTATGGGTTCAGGTGAGAACCAGTTTTTTGAAGCTATTATTATCATTGCCATCCTTATCGGGATCATACTGGTTTATTTCATCACCACCATTATACGCTATCACAGGCGCTATATCAGGCTGCAGAAGGAAAGAATTTTTGCGGAGATAGCCATCCAGGAGAATGAAAGAAAAAGAATTGCAAACGATCTACATGATAGTTTAGGCCCGTTGCTCTCTTCGGTAAAGCTTAACATGAACAGCATCGATGTGCACAGCACGCAGGACCAGGAAATAATTGATAAAGCATCCAGGCATATTGATGAGATCATTAGCAGCCTCAGGCAGATCTCATACAATCTCCTGCCAAACACTTTGCAAAGAAACGGCTTGAATGAAGCGCTGCAGGAGTTTACAAAAGATATGCAAAGCAAGCATAAAGTGCAGATTCATTTGCTTTTTTTGAAAGAACTTAAAATCGGTAAAGAAAAAGAGATCCATATTTTCAGGATGTTGCAGGAACTGATTCACAATGCGCTGAAGCACGCCCAAGCACAAAACCTTTACATTGGCATTGCCCAAGAAAATGGTAACTTACAGGTGGTGGTGAAAGATGACGGCAAGGGGTTTGATGTGGAGAAAGTGAAAACGGAATCACGCGGATTGGGATTAAAAAGCATGGAAAGCCGTATTGAGATCTTGAATGGCCAGCTAAAAGTTGAATCGCTACCCAATAAAGGCACCAATTATTTTATTAAAGCACCTCTGTGAAGCGCCTTCCAGAGGTGATACACCATTGACCATTCACGAAATTTATGAAATATTATATCCGAATAGTTATAGCTGACGATCATGAAATTTTTCGGGATGGACTGGCGTTAATGCTCTCCAAACAAACCGATGTAATACTCCAAGGTCAGGCAGAAAACGGTTTCGAACTCCTTGAGCTGGTGGAGGAGAAACAGCCTGATGTAATTTTGACTGATATAAAAATGCCACGCATGGATGGTATTGAAGCTACCAAGCAGTTGTTGAAAAAAAACCCCGAGCAGAAAATTATTGCTCTTTCCATGTTCGATGAAGAGAACCTTATAGTGGAGATGCTTGAAGCAGGCGCGAAAGGATACCTGCTCAAGAATGCTGATAAACAGGAAATCCTTGAGGCTATAGAACAAGTGTATGAAGGCAACACTTTTTATTGCCGGCATACTTCAGCAAAACTGGCCAAGATGATCGTGAAAAGTAGTTTCAATCCCTATAAGAAAACCGAAAAAATTACTTTTTCAGATCGCGAGAAAGACATTATTAAATATACCTGTCAGCAGCTCACGTCTCAGCAAATCGGCGAAAAATTATTTTTAAGTAAACGCACGGTGGAGGGTTACCGCACTAAATTGCTGGAGAAAATGAACGTCAAGAACACGGCGGGCGTCGTTATATATGCTCTAAAGCATTTGCTTATTGAAGAAAAAGACATTTTGTGAATAAGGGGAAAGCCCCCGCAGTGCCTCCGGCTTATCTTTAATTACTATTTAACTGGACAATTATTAAAGGGTAGCCGAGTCTTGTTCTTGCAAATTCTTGAATTGAATCGATACATAATATCCTTAGTCTTGATGAGCTTGAAATTTAGAGTGGGTAACCTATTTATTAATCAAACTCTTGACTGGGTTCATTCATTGGCTTTGTTTTCCCCCTTTTTCGTGATCCGCCATCCTTTAATAAGCAACCAGAACATAAATATTAATTCCCCAAAATAAGTGATTGTGATAAAATCCATTTTAGCCTTGGGATATAAAAATGGCTGCAGGGTATTGATCAAATAACCCGATCCGGCAATGATCAGGCAAATCCCCATAATCCTGGGAATATACTCCGACATAAAAACAAGATATCCGAGCATGATCAGATGAAAGGCAAAAAAGAAAAATCCAAATGACCATTCATCCCTGAAGGCATATAGGGACTGCATGACCAGGCTATTCTGTTGTTCGGGAGAATATACGGCCATGTAATCCGCCGGATGTATCAAACGTAAAACCGTCACCAGATGAACGGTTGCAACCAGGCTGATCACCGCATACACCAATTGAAACCAGGCTGTCAGCAGCGAGAGGCTTTCATTGACAGGTTTTAATAGTCCATAAAGCGCCCAGGCGACGACGATGTCGCAAATAAAATTGAACAGGTAGCTCAGGATACCGGAAATAAAGAGCGTCTCATGAGCAGTTATATTTTTAAATGTTATAGCGGCGTTTCCTGAGTCTACCAACTTACCATATACTATAAATTCTGCGTAGGGAGATGATGACATAAGTAGTATGCCCAGTCCTGCTATAAGTCCGAAGGCATTCAGCGATAATTTACTAGTAGGGTTCATGTTGAATAAGTTTCAAAAAGATACAGCTTTCCAGGTGGATTATTTCCAAAGACTTTAAGCAAAATGTAAATCAAATAGGTACATATCATCTTACCGGTATTTGCATCGGCTTGCACGGTGGCAATGTTAATCACGGTATTGACCATAACCAATCAAAGTATTAAAGCGGAATTTATGAAACCCGGGAAGAGTTTATGGACATAGAGTAATTTACTTATTTAGAAAGAAACTCTCAATTCAGATTAATTTCAATATTTGCCTGAAGGATTTAGAAATTGTAAGATCAATTCCGGCTTGTAATTGCTAGTTATCCGATCATGCAGTGGCTAACACAGCTTATCAAAAACTCAGGAACCAGAACTCAGCTCAATTCGTCTTCTTTGCCTTTATCGCATCCAGCACCTGTTGCTGCTTGTCTACTTCTTTTTGCTGGTTTTCCTGGTTGATTCTGTTTTCATCCAGCTCCGCCTGCGCTTTACGTAATTTCTTTCGCAGGTCATCTTGCTGATCCAGCAGTCTATTCATCCTTTTCTGCATTTTATTTTTCACGTCAGCATCGTTGGTCACCGTGTTTTGTATATCCTGTGTATTTTTAATTATATCTGATTTGTTTTGATCCTGGTCGGACTGCAGCCTCCTTATTTTTTTTTCAATATCAGTTTGATCGCTCACGAGGGCATCAAACTTTTTTTGCGCTTTTTTCAGCACTTCCTGCTGGTCACCCGCTTGCACCTCTGTGTTATGTGCATCTACGTATGGCACCAGATTATTTAGAAATGATTTTGCTTTATCTATCTGTCCGGTGCTATCGGCCAGCGGCCTTCCAAGAATATCCTGATTTGCTTTGGTTGCAAGCAATGATATAACAGTATAGTCCTTATCTCTTCTCTTGCGCTCGATCTTAAAATACAAATCGCTCGCTTCAGGATCTGCATCATCAAGCTTGGCTCCTCGAAAAACATCAAACCCCTTCGAACTGGAGTTTTTCAATCCTTTCTTGGCCAGGTAATCTCTAATCGCATCTTCCACCACGGAAGTTTTATAAGGCAACTCAATAATCGCGACCTGCTGCATTGTCTTTTGATACTCCAACTTCCCTTCGTAAGACTGCGCCTGGCTATAGGTTGTCATCTTAAAAGCAAACACTACTATAATTAATAGTATATTCTTTTTCATGCTAAAATAAATTTTAGCAAATGTAGGTGATTTCGAAAATCCATTATGATCGGTGTTTACCAGCAAATAGGCGCACCGCGCACAAGGAAAAGCTTAGCAAATGGGGAATGCATGTAGTACACTATTTCATTTTTATGTGGATTAGTTTTTTTCAATTGCGCTTTATCAGCAGATGAAGTTTATTTTTGTTGCTAAATCTATTTATTGAGCAGTATCAAAAAATTAGCAGGGCAAACAGTGTGGTATGGCGCAAGCACTATTTTTTCGCGTTTGCTGAATGTCTTGCTTACTCCATATCTCACCCACCAATTCATAGGAACGCCTCAATTTGGAGAAATGAGTTTAGTGTATTCTATGATTCCTTTCTTGTACACGCTAACTATGTTTGGGTTTGAAACAGCCTATTTCAGGTACATACAAAAAAAAGAGCATGAAAAAGATGTGTACAACACCATCCTCACTTCTCTTATAATAAGCACAGCTATTATTACCACTATAACTATTTTTTTCAGGCAGGGAATCGCTACATTCATAGGCATCGCGCAAAATCCGGAATATGTTACTATCAGCGCTTTTATTATTGCCATAGACACGATTTCTACTATTCCTTTTGCCAAATTGCGCCACGAAGGCAGGCCAAAAAAATATGCATTCATCCGTGTTACCGGTATCCTTTTGAACATTACCGTTACTTACTTTTTTTTATCCGTATTCCCTGCTCTTTACAAAAAACACCCTGACAGTATTTTGTTGTTTTTCTATAGTGCAGGCTTTGGGGTCGGGTATGTATTGATTGGCAATCTTGTGCAGTCCATTTTTCAATTGATTGTTTTATCAAAAGAATTATTGCTATTCAGATGGGAATTGAATAAAAAGCTTTGGAAAGAAATCGTTATTTATTCCCTTCCTTTAACGATTGCCGGTTTCGGGGGCATTGTGAACGAAACATTTGACCGGGTGATGCTGAAAAAATGGCTCCCCCTTTCTTCAGATGCTGCTACTTTTCAGGTGGGAGTTTATAGCGCATGTTACAAACTGTCGATTCTTATTTCTCTTTTCATACAGGCTTTCCGCATGGGTGCAGAGCCTTTTTTTTTCAAACAATCGGTGCAGGAAGATGCGCCTAAAGTGTATGCGAGGGTAATGAAGTTTTTTGTGATCGTGGTTTGTGTGATGTTTTTGGTAGCGGCCTTATATATTAACATCTGGAAAATCATTATAATCCGCGACCCTAAGATGTGGGATGGTCTGAAAGTCGTTCCCATCCTGCTTTTTGCCAATATTTTCCTTGGCATTTATTATAACCTCTCCATCTGGTACAGGTTATCTCAAAAAACCAGTGCAGGCGCTTATATCACGTTAACCGGCGCCGTAATCACACTTGGCGTCAATTATATTTTCATTCGTCACTTTGGTTATATGGCCTCGGCCTGGGCCACATTTTTGTGTTACGGCAGCATGATGGTGATTTCCTATTTTTGGGGGCAAAAAGTATATCGCATTCCTTATGCTACAAAAAAGCTCGTTGCTTATATAGTGATAGTGGCCCTAATTTATTTTATTCATCATTTCTTCACACAAGTGTGGAAAAATAATTTGTTTAGCCTGGCATTAGCAACCATTTTCACGGGGGCATATATTCTTTTTGTGATAAGAATAGAAAAGAAAGAATTTCTGCGGCTGCCTTATATTGGGAAATGGGTATGAAGAGTAGAAACAAAAAAATGAAGAATAAGGAATGAAAAAGTACTTGACCAGTAAGCCCCTTTGGTAATAATTTCTGATTTCCCATTTCTAAATTTTCAAAAAAGGGTTATTTTTCTTTTCATACCCGATTGTTGTTGGCTCCCCATGGCCTGGGTACACTTTCACTTCATCCGGCAGCGTGAATAATTGTTGGGTGATGCTGTGGATGAGCGTATCGAAATCCCCTCCGGGCAGATCGCTCCTGCCAATGCTAGAACGGAAAAGCACATCACCACTAATGATGAACTTTTGCGCTTCGCAATAATAGCAAATGCTTCCTGGCGAATGGCCAGGAGTGAATAAAACTTTTAGCTCGTCATGGTCTAATTTGATAACCTCACCTTGTTTCAAAAAAATGAGCTCTCCCTGGTAATTTTCAAAAGGCATACCCCAACGCAACCCTGCTTCGGGGGCATATTCCAGCACGGGCTGTTCTTTTTCGTGCAAGTGGAGCGGTAACCCGTACTGTTCATATATAAATTTATTGCCGAATACATGATCCAGATGGCAATGGGTATTTAACAAAAACTTAGGAATTAATTTCTGCTGCTCAATAAATTCCTGCAATGTTTTGCGTTCATTGCCAAAATAACAACCTGGGTCTATGATGCAGCAGGCATCCTTGTTGTTATAAAGCACGTATGTATTTTCCTGAATGGGATTAAACGAAAAATGTTTTAGACTAAGCATACAATCAAAGTTTTATGCAAAATGGATTTCACCGATTATATGGATTGTTCTAACTTTAAAATTTCAAAGAATTGGTATGCAAGTTTATCAGAATAAGTTATATCCGAAATTATTTTTTCTATTTTCCGTTATCCTCATCTTTTTCTTCTCCGACATCGTCTCTGCGCAAGTTAATACGGTTGTGTTTGGAAAGAATCGACTGCAGTTCAAAAAATTTAAATGGAAATATTACCAAACCCCGAATTTCAACACTTACTTCTATGAAAATGGCCAGCCGATTGCAAAGTATGTGGCTCAACTTGCTGAAAAAGAATTACCGGGCATAGAGCAGTTTGTAGAATACGGGCTGCAACGTCGTGCAAATCTGGCCATCTACAATAGCTTCAACGATATGGAGCAATCCAATATCGGCCTGAGCCTTGATTGGCAAACTACCGGCGGCATTACCAAATTGGTGAATAATAAAGTGGTCCTGTATTCAACCGGCGACTACAATAAACTTCGAATACAAGTGAGACAAGGTATTGCACGAATTTTAGTCGAGAATATTTTGTTCGGGGATGACCTTGGGGAATTTGCTACCAACCAGACGTTGCTCGATTTGCCACAATGGCTTACAGATGGCTACATAGAGTACGTGGGCGAAAACTGGAGCACCCAACTAGATGACCAGTTAAAGTCAGCCATCCTATCGGGCAGGTATACCAATTTTTATCAGTTCGCCTTTGAAAAGCCCAATCTTGCAGGGCACGCTTTCTGGTATTATCTGGCACAGAAATACAAAAAAGAAAACGTTACCTATTTTCTGTACCTCTCTAGAGTTTACCGCAACCTCAACAGTGCTTCCCAGCGCATCTGCAAAAAGAAGTTTAAAGAAGTGCTGAAAGATTTTATGGATCAGGAGGAACAGATATATGATAAAGACATTCGCGGCAGGCGTAATTTCCCGAAAGGCACAGTCTCGGTGGTGGAAAATATCAGCCCAACGAAAGATTTTTTTCATTTCTCCCCGAGTCCGCAGCCAAAAAGCCAAACGTATGCTGTGGTTGAATTTGATCACGGCCAATATTGCGTAGTGCTTCATGAAAATTTTATTTTTAAAAAAGTGTTACTAAGAAATGGCGTCAGAATAAACGGGGAGCAGATCAGTCCGCATTATCCTTTAATCGCCTGGGATGGCAAAGGCACCAGGCTTGCCGTCATATATTGGGACAAAGGCAAAGTCAGATTATTCGTTTATGATGTGGTTGCAAAATATAAACCCATCGTGCAGGATCTTGATATGTTTGATCAAGTGCAGGACATGAAGTATATGCTTGATAACAACACGCTTTTGTTAAGTGCGGTAAAACAAGGGCAGTCGGATATTTTTGTTTACAAAATGGACAAGCAAAGTGTAGAACAGATTACCAATGATGTATACGATGACCTGGATGCAACCTTCGCATCATTTCCCGGAAAAACAGGTATCATCTATTCTTCCAATCGTCCGTCAGCAAATGCTGTGAATGCTGACAGCGTGCTTCCATCAAACAACCATTACAATATCTTTATGGTTGACAACTGGAACAAAAGCGAGTTCAAGCAAATTTCTCAGCTTACCCACCTGAAGTATGGAGACGCGCGTTTTCCCACCCAATACAATAATTATCATTTCACTTTTATAAGCGATGAGAATGGCATTGGCAACAGGTATGCTGGTTTTTTCACTACCCAACGGGCAGGCATAGACACTGTCTATAGGATTGGCGATGAAATCTTGCGCAACCCGGATGCCAAAGAGCTTGATTCGGTTTTGCGTGCCAACAAAAAGAGCGAGCCGGATACAATGTATGCATTTTCTATCACCAACGATTCGGCATATGTATTCCCTATCACCAATTACCAGAGCAGTTTGACTGAAACAAAAATTGCGGGGGATAATGGTCAGGTAAGCGAAGTACGTCAAGAAGGTGATTTGAAGTTTTTGTATAAATTAAAGGTAGATGATGCGGCTTTGAAGAAAAGGAATATCAATCCAAGGATGACCGATTACCGTAAACAAACAGTAACTGCCATTCAGTTGACCGGCGGTGAGGTATTGAAGATTCAGCTTCCAGGTGCAACGGACACGGCAAGAAAACAAAAGGATTTTTTTGAAAATGAATTCGAAAAAGAAAAAGTCGACACTTCTACCTTATCGAATAAATTGATTGCGGCATCCCAACCCCCAAGAGAGGAGCCACTGCTGAAAAAAGCAAAGTTGCTGGATTATAAATTAAAATTCTCTGTTGATAATTTTACAGCAGGATTTAATAACGATGTGTTGGTCAACATCTATCAGCCGTATACCGGCTCCGTGCCGATTAACATGGCCGGCGCGGATGCTTTCAGCGGCCTGCTCAAAGCGTCAGTGTTCGATCTTTTTGAAGACATTCGTTTTACCGGGGCAGTGCGGCTTCCTTTCTTCGGCACCGGCACAACGCCTTCTGCACTCACCAGCACAGAAGGCAACACATTTACACCGAGCAGTTCTTCTTTTTTTGACGGCAGCACCGAATGGTTTGCTCGGATTGACTACCTCAAAAAAATGTTCGATTATTCGCTGGTATATTACCGGGAAACCGAAACCGGTACGTCCTTCATAAATGTTCCGGGCGCAGGTTACGACACTGTTCTTGTGAACCCCGCTTATCCCTACAATGCAAAAAACATTACTAACCTCTACCAGGGGATTATAAAATATCCTTTTGATAAGATAAGAAGTTTGCGGTTTTCCCTTGGGCTTATGACGAACAAATGGGTCATACAGCCCAATGCCTTTTCTTATCAAACCGACACAGCCGCCCTTGCATCTAAACCAATAAACCGCAGAAACGAAGCACTCCTGCGACTGGAATATGTTTTCGATAACACGATCATGAAGGCAACCAACATCTGGAACGGGCTTCGCTACAAATTTTACATTGATTTTAGCGACCAGATCAATCAACCCACTACAGGGGAAGGCCGCAAAATGTTTAATTTTGGTTTTGATGCCCGTCATTATTATCCTATATACCGGAATCTGATCTGGGCTGTGCGCGTAGCAGGAGATTTTTCATGGGGCAACCAGAAAGTTATATATTATCTCGGTGGGACAGATGGATGGCTCTTCCCAAAAGCAAACAACGTGCAGCCCTCACCTAATAATGATTATGCTTACCAATCATTGGCTGTTAACCTCCGCGGATT
>DATMMJ010000607.1:0-4756 GCA_035569795.1 Puia sp.
AATGATCCGCTATACATAATTGATGGGGTGCCGACCCAAGATGGCATAAACTTTTTGTCGGCAGACGATATTGCTTCCATTACAGTGTTGAAAGACGCGGCTTCTGCCGCGATTTACGGAGCTAGATCGTCAAATGGTGTAGTAATAATCACAACAAAAAATGGCAAATCAGGAAAAACATCCATTAATTATTCAGTTTATGGTGGCATTCAAACGCATGGGCATTTGACTCCGATGTCAAATGCGGCAGAATATAAAACACTTTTTAATGAAATGGTGGTAAATGACAATGCGGGTTTGCCACCTAATAACCCACTAATAAAATCACCGATCCCGGATTCCATCCCAATGGCTAATACCAATTGGATAGGTGCAATATTCCGGACAGCACCCGAGCAAGATCATGCGCTTTCTATAAGTGGTGGAAATGAAAAAACCCAATACGCAGTTTCCGGTAATTTTTTTACTCAAGATGGTATTATCTTAAATTCCTTTTATGACAGGTATACCTTACGTACTAAGTTAATCACGGAGGTTTCAGAGAAATTGAAAATCGGAACCAATCTCAGTTTCTCTTATTATGATAAAAACTCGATTGGAAGTTCAGGCGATGGGCTGGGAGGGAACGGGGGCAGTGTTGTACGCTACGCCCTATTCCGTGATCCGGCGATCCCTATTTATGCTTCACCCGGAGTGTATAGTGATTTGCCACAATACCCGGGCTTTTTTGGTGATGGGTATAATCCCGTAGGGCTTGCAAATAATACCGACAACAAAGAAAAGCAGTTCAGGGGATTTGGCGACGTCTTTATAGAATATAAAATCCTCAAAAACCTCATTTTCAAGAGTGACTTTGGTGGCGATGTGCTCCTGACACAAGACAAAACTTTCTTTCTGAATTGGGGCACCAATGGCAGAGTAAATAATCCAAATACGCTCGTAGAAAAACAAATCACAAATGAAAATATGGTTTGGAATAACACACTGCGTTATAACAAAACATTTAGTGGATTGCACAATTTGAATTTTCTGATAGGCACCGAGGCGGTCGCCAATTCAACAACTTATAACTCAGAATCTCAACAAAATTTTCCAACCCAAATTCCATCTTTAGAATATTTAGGCAACGGGTTAAATCCTGAAATCGCCACTGAAAGCGTGGGTCAATGGGCGCTGATGTCCTATCTAGCAAATGCCAATTATAATTATAATAATGAATTTTTTGTAACGGGCAGTGCAAGAAGGGACGGATCGTCCCGCTTTGGCCCGGCAAACAGATGGGGGAATTTTTTTTCGGGTGCTGTTGCGTGGACCATGATGTCTGAAAAATGGTTTACTGATATGTTCCCTCTGGTTTCAAGAATGAAAATAAGAGCTAGTTATGGCCAGTTAGGAAATCAAAATATTGGTGACTACCCTTGGGCATCCATTGTAGGCAGTGCGCTGAACTCTTCCAACGTGAATAATTATGTTCTTGGGTCATCTCCGAAGGTTGTACAAGGTATGACTATATCCACATTAGGTAATTCAAATGTCAAATGGGAGACTTCCACGCAGACAGACGCCGGTGTAGACATTGCAATTTTCCAGGACAAGCTGTCTTTGACAGTGGATTATTTTAATAAAGTCAACCGTGATATGTTAGTTGCAGTTCCATTGCCAATGATTGGTGGTAGCGCAAATGCGCCCTTTGTAAATGATGGCAGTGTACAAAATAAAGGATTTGAATTTGACCTGCAGTACAGGAACATGGATCATAAATTGAAATATAGTTTTAGCGCGAATCTAGCTACTATACAAAATAAAGTATTGTCCATCCCGGTCCCCATTCAAGGTGGAAGAATTGATAATGGTGTGTATGCAACACTCACCACTGCAGGGCATCCGCTGGGTTCTTTTTATGGATACCAGATGATTGGAATATTTCAAAATCAAAGCGACATATTTACCTCTGCTTACCAGGGGCCTGGTGTCAGGCCAGGTGATGTAAAATATAAAGACATGAATGGGGATGGAAAAATAGATGCCAATGACAGGGGGTTCCTCGGAAGCGCTATTCCAAAATTTACCTATGGGCTTACGACAACATTAAATTATTTGAATTTTGATTTGTTCGTGCTTTTTCAGGGAGGTTATGGCAACAAAATCTATATGCAGGTAAACCAGGATATTGAAGGCTTTTACCGTCCTTTCAATTTAACCCAAAGAGTCTATGATACGCGCTGGCATGGTGAAGGCACCAGCAACACAATGCCTTTGGTTTCCTGGCTGGACCAACCCAATAATATAAAAGAACCTTCAAGCCGTTTTTTGGCGGATGCATCTTATTGCCGCTTAAAAAATGTACAAATCGGATATAATATTCCAAAAAATTTGGTCAACAAATTACATATAAAAGGCTTGAGATTTTACATGACGGGAACTAATCTCATAACGATCACAAAATACCCTGGATTAGATCCAGAAATGCATATCAGCAATAACGTAAATGTGGAGAAATATCCTAGTGATGTTGCAGCTGGTATTGACTGGGGTACATACCCATCTGCCAAAAGTTACATCATCGGTGCAAACCTTAGTTTTTAATAACTGATAAAGTAAGAATAATGAATATGAGATTTATAATATGCAGCTTTTTGATCGGATCATGCATTATTGCAGGAGTTGGTTGTTCAAAGTTCCTTAATAAAGATATTAAAGGGGTCTACCCGGCTGATCAATTCTATAGCTCGTCTAATGCTGCTGTGCAGGCTGTCAATGAAGCCTATGTCGAATTAACATTTACGAGTGGCACTGCAAACCCGCTTTGGGTTTTTGGTGATGTTGCATCTGATGATGCAGCAAGTGGTGATCCCGGGGCAAGCCCGGATGCAGCCACTATCGATAACTTTTCCTTCTCTACAACAAATTCCCACCTATCCAATGAATGGGGCAATTTCTATGAAGGGATCACTAACTGCAATCTGGTGTTGGCAAATGTTCCTTCCATAAATATGGACACAGCGCTTCGTTCCAGGGTACTGGCCGAAGCAAGATTTTTACGGGCCTGGTATTATTTTATGCTGGTAAATATTTACGGCGAAGTGCCGGTAGTCCTTACGCCTTTAACCCCTGCCCAGATGCAAATTGCCCAATCTCCTACAAAACAAATCTACGAAGCAGTTATTGAGCCCGATCTGCTGGCAGCGATGCATGTTTTGCCTGCAAGTTATTTGGGCGCAGACATAGGAAGAGCAACAAGCGGTGCGGCTGCTTCTCTACTAGCAAAAGTTTATTTATATCAACAAAAATGGGATTCATCCTTAATCTACTCTAACCTTGTAATTAACAGTAGCCATTACAGTTTAATGAATATCTATGCCCAAAATTTTGATGCCCTGCATAAAAATAATCAGGAGTCCATTTTTGAAGTTCAAATGTTAGGCGGCCAAAACCCCAATGTGGGTAATGCGTTAAATCAGTGGTTTGCGCCTCAGGTTGTTGGAGGTTACTATTGTGATGCTCCTAACTCAAATTTTGTAAGCGAATTCGATTCTACTGCTTCCGGAGTCCATGATCCAAGATTGGATTATACTGTGGGGAGAGACAGCATGCCATGGAATAATGGTGAATTGTACTTAAGTTCCTGGTCTCCCCAGACCGGATATTTAACCAGAAAATATCAGCAACCACTTTCCCAGGCGCCGGTGATAGGCCAAGGCAGTTGCGATTATTTAGCGATCCGGTACTCGGACGTGTTACTGTTTAATGCAGAAGCTTTGAATGAACTTAACCAGTCCACTCTCGCTGTCATCCCGCTAAATCAGGTGAGGAAAAGAGCAAGAGAAAGTTATTTGTATGATAGTAGTTTAAAAGGATATGGCGCTGTACCGGCCGGGCTACTCCCCGATGTCACTGTTGTATCCCAGGCCCAGGTAAGAACCGCTATAATACACGAAAGAAGGGTGGAGCTTGGATTTGAATTTCACCGTTTTTTTGACTTGATGCGATATGCTGCCAATCCGGCTATAGGCGCAAGTAATGTAAACGCATGGATCAATAGAGATGGGGTGACCGGATATTCTTATTCGGTCCTGACCAGTACATTCCCCATCCCGCAGAGCGAAAGAGACATAGATAAAGCGCTCCATTAAAAAAGTTTTCATTATTCTTCATTTATAAAAAATTCAAAAGTTATGAGATCACAAATTCAAATTAAGTATTTAACTGTTACAATAGTATTGGGATTGTCTCTGGCATTCCTTATTAACTCTTGTAAAAAGGGCAACTCGTTTACGCCACCGAACACCGCAACGCTCACGGTTTCTATTGACTCTGCACAATGGTATTTGGCACATACCTCAGAAGGTACTCAGCCAGGCAGGTACACAAAGGGCTCTCAGGCCGCGCTGCAGACTGCATTGACATCTGCACAAGCTGTGCTCGCTACCGCCAGCACTACAGCGACCCAGGCTCAGATAACTGCAGCAACAGCAAATTTGAATGCTGCGATTGCAACCTATAAGGGGAATTTAATAACACCGATTGCAGCGTCATCGCTGGTGGCATATTGGAAATTCAATGGCAATGCGAACGATTCTTCAGGCAACGGGCATACAGGTACGTTAGAAGCTGGCCCTGTTGGGCTCGCAGCAGTTCCCGGGGGAGTTCCAAATTTGACTATGGATCGTTTTGGAAATGCTAATTCTGCTTACCATTTTGCTGGTGGGGGAAATATTGATGTTCCCTATAGCCCAGCCCTTAATCCTCAGGCTAT
>DATMMJ010000608.1:0-4040 GCA_035569795.1 Puia sp.
GTCAATATAACAAAAGTTACTAGGGGGGTGGGAAGGAAAAAATAAAGGGCACGGATTAAAAAATTATTTGTTGCCGAATGCTTTGTTGATGGCTTCGGTGCGGTTCTGCACGTGCAGCTTTTCGTAAATGCGGTGGATATGCTGTCGTACGGTGCCGGTTGTGATATTCAGGTTGTCTGAGATTTCTTTATAGAGCAATCCTTTTGAAAGTAATAACAGGATCTCGTTTTCGCGGGGAGATAGAATATTTTTTTCATCTGCAGATTCCTTAATGTGCATGCTTTCAATCACTTTCCTTGCAATTTGTGTGCTCATGGGAGCGCCTCCTTCATGTAGCTCCATCAGGGCATCCGTGATTTTCGAAAAAGGGGTCTTCTTTAGCAAATAGCCATTGGCACCAGCTTCCAGCGCTTCAAAGACTTTCTCGTCATTTTCGTAAATGGTGAACATAATGAATTGGGAATGCGGGCATTGCCGTTTCACTTTTTTAATGCACTCGATCCCGCTCATACCCGGCAGGTTGATATCCATGATCACGATATCTGCATCCCACGCAGGCAAATATTGCGAAGCAGATTCTGCATCCGCATATGCGGCCAGCATCTCAAATCGCTCGTCAAAGCTAAGCAGGTTTGTCATGCCTTCGCGCACTTCTTTACTGTCCTCTACCAAACAAACTTTGATTGGTTGCATTGCATAAATTTACGATGGTGCAAAATGGGAACAATATAACTAAAGTTATATGCCGGGCAAAGGCACCTGTATTTCTATCACCAGGCCATTGCTATTGCTTATTTTAAATCTGCCTGCGATAGATTCAATTCTTTTGCGCATGTTCTTTAAACCATTGCCTCCGGTTTCTGCTTTATTATGGTCCATATCAAATCCCTTGCCATTATCACGAATTAGTACTGATAGCCCTGTGTTGATATGGAACCCTATTTCAACGGCGCTTGCACCTGCATGTTTGAAGATATTGTGGAGGCTTTCTTTGATGGTAAGAAAAACATTTCTTCTGATCTCACCGCTTACGAAAACGGCCGGAATATTTTCTGGTATAGTGATATCGCACCGCAGACCGTGTTCTTCGCAATATTGTTTTGCATAGGAACGGATATAAACCAGCAAATCGGGGAGCGAATCATTTTTTTCATTAATGGCCCATACAATCTCATTCATCTTGTCCATCAGTTCGGAAGAGGACAATAATATTTTGTCTATATCATTTTTTGTTACATCACTGAAAGTATTTCGCTTTACTTTTTCTGACAAGAACCGGATGGAAGAAAGGCCTGAGCCCAGATCATCATGCATGTCGGTGGCAATGCGCGTGCGTTCTTTTTCTATCGCTTGTTTCTTTTCAAGAGTTGAGCGCTGTCTATCCAATTTTCGGTTATAATAATTCACAATGATTAAAATGGTGATTGCAATCAGAGCAGCAACAGATAACAGTCGGAACCACCAGCTTAGCCACCAGGGTGGAGAAATGATAAAGGAATATCCGGCATTCTGTACAGGATAACGCCCGTTGAGGAAGATTGCTTTTACACCCAATTTATAGCTGCCGGGCTCCAGATTAAAAAAATTTATCTCTGATCGGGTTGACGTATCACTCCATTTATTGTTGCTGCTTCCGGAAAGCATGTAACTAAATCTGGTTTGCTTTTCATCATAAAAAGTGGGAGCTGCAATTGAAAAGGAAATGTTATTTTGAGAATATTTTAACCGGAGGACATTATTTGTGTTGAAGATAATGCTATCCCCTACCTTGATTTGGGTGAATAATAGCCTCGGCGTATATTTATTTTCTTTCCGGTCATCATTCGTAAAGCTGATCAGGCCATTGGCAGTCCTCACCCAATGGGTACCGTTTTTTAAAGTTACAATTTTATGAACTGATTGATAGATGTTATTCCCCCGGGTGATATTTTCAATATAATAATTTTCGCTTTTTGTAATTACTTTATCAAGACCCGCAGGCGAACATGCCCAAACAAAGTTAGAGGAATCGCAATGCAGGTAAGAGATATAATTTTCGGACAAGCCGTCTTTTGTGGTTAGATGCGTTTTTAATTGCAGTGTGCTGTGTTGGAACGCGAAACAAAAAAGCCCGCGGTCCCTGGTGCCTACCCAAACATTACCATGCTTATCAGTAGTAATAGAGCGAGGCGCAATACTGGAAAATTCTTTATCATACACATTCAGTAGCTGAAAATAATTTTCCGGAGTTTGCGGGTTGATCTTATATAAGAATAGTTTTTTCATTCTTGTTGCGACCCACAAATAATTTTCTGCGAGCACGGCCTGGTCGGCCAGATATCCTAATTGAGTTGTTATTACACTTCCATTATGGAGCAAAGCAACCAACTTATCAGATACTGCAATGACGTTACCTGCATGATCATCCAGAAGGCAGCTAAAGCCATTTCTGCTCATCGAATCGTTATACAGTAAGGAAGCGGTAAATCGATGATGTTGTTTTTCAAAGTTCGCTTTATAAATTTTTCGTTCCTTGATAAGATAAACAGATTGCCCAAAGCAAAAAATATTATCGAAAGAGAAATTGTCCCGGTCTATGAATATCATATCTATATTGTCATTATGAACGAGTATGCTCCTGTGCGTGCTGTCATATATCCAGAGCGCATTGCTGTTACTATCGCCGTAAATGTCTGATGCGCGAAAACCCGAGTCTGATTCGACATGCATTTCTAATTGCTGGGTTACTATTTTGCTTATGCCAGTGTGCGCGCCCATAAGCCAAATGATGTTTTCCTTGTCCTCAAAAAGAGATACCTGGCTATTTTCGGATAAACCATTCTGCGCATGGAAGAGTTTTGTAGCTCCGTTTATTTCAACTTTAAGTACCCCTTTATTATTCAGCAGCCATAAATTTTTATCCCTGTCGAAAAATATATAGCCAGAGCGGGTATTTGCAGGTATATGATATTGTGCGTTGGCATCTACAAATTCTATTTTCCCCTTGCGGAGAGCTTGTTTATCAATTTTTAAAACCCCCTGTTGTGCCAATGCAGATACCAATATGTTTCCATCCGGTGCAGGGGTAAGGAAATAAACTGGAGGCTTATTTTTTGAAACGAAATTTTTTTGGGTTTTAAGATTGTATACAATTAAGGTGCCCATTCCGGGATATTCATTGTTGCTGGGATCAGTAAACATAAATAGTAGGCCATCATTTTCCAAAGCATGGACTAGATTTTTAATCTGCCTTTTTCCGCTTGAATCGACAAGGGGAATTTTATTAAAACAATTTTTCTCAAATCGAAAAAGCCCGTTATCAGATATTGCATAAAAAAAGCCGTCACTGCATTTGATTAACTGATTGATGACCGGACAAAAATGGTCTGCAGTATAATAATTTTTAATGACGCCATGGGTCATGAATTGGATTTGGTCGGTGTTAGGCACTATCCAGATAGAATCATCGCCCATTTCGATGATATCATTTACTAAACTGGTTGCAAGCCCATTGTCAGTTGTGTAATTGGTGAAGCGCGATCCATCGTATATGCTTAATCCGCCAAGAGTTGAAATAAATAATCTTCCTTTGCTGTCCTGGAACATAAAATTGGAGCGGTTGTTGATCAATCCGTCTTTTGGGGTATAGTTCACAAAAGCAAAACGTTGTGCTGTACAGTTAGCATAAACAAAAAAGCATGCAAGTAAAAATGTTATTCGCCCCATGCTTAAATTTATGAAGAAATTTTATCTCTCTGCGTATATTGCTATCCTGGGTATTATATCAGTTTCGTCTCACGCAAAGCCGCAAAGAAATTAAGTTGCAACGATTTGCTCTTTACGCCTCGGAAAAATGATACACGACATTTTGTGCAAGGCCATTTTCAACATTGAGGTGCTTGAAATAATAATATGGATTGAATTTTTGTGCAGCAACAGGAAAGGATGCAACAAACAGCAGCAGGCTTAGGGCGATATTTATAATATGCATTCGCATGATAGCAATTAATTGCGTGTTACGGTTATAACCGTGGCACGCCCGATCAGCAGTCAGAACCTGT
>DATMMJ010000609.1:0-6395 GCA_035569795.1 Puia sp.
ATACTTTTATTGCTACTGTACAAAAAGCTCCCACTTTTCTTTTATTGTGGAAGAAGCGCTAAACCATGATATTCATCTGGAAACCTCCTATGCCTATGACATTGATATCATCAAAAAGCTGTATGCCCGGAAAAAAATAAATAAAGACATTTTTGTAATCTGCAATGGCTTCAAGCAAAAGCCGTATATCAGCCGCATCGCTTCTTTGTTGAATACGGGATTTCGGAACGTGATACCTGTTCTGGATAATAAAGAGGAATTGCAACAGTATAAAAAATCAGTAAAAATGCCCTTTAAATTGGGTATTCGCATAGCTGCTGAAGAAGAACCCACCTTTCCTTTTTACACCAGCCGTCTGGGTTTCAGGCCAAGGGATGTGTTGGAATTTTATGTCGATAAGATTGAGGGAAATGAAGACCGCTTTCAATTAAAAATGCTCCATATTTTCTTAAATAAAGGAATTAAAGATGATATTTATTATTGGAGCGAATTAAATAAAGTAATCAATCTTTATTGCCAGCTTAAGAAAATATGCCCGGAACTGGATTCCATAAATATTGGCGGAGGTTTTCCCATCAAACATTCCCTGGGTTTTGAATACAATTATCAATTCATGATAAACGAAATTGTCGGCAATATTAAGAAGGCATGCAAAAAAACAAATGTGCCGATGCCGAATATTTTTACAGAATTCGGAAGCTACACAGTAGGGGAGAGCATGGCTCATATTTATAGTGTGATTGGTCAAAAAATGCAAAATGACAGGGAAACCTGGTATATGATAGATTCCTCTTTCATAACGACGCTGCCTGATACCTGGGGAATCGGCGAACGTTTTCTGATGTTGCCGATCAACAAATGGGATGTGGAATACCAGCGGGTTGTCCTCGGCGGCATCACCTGCGACAGCCATGATTATTACGATTCCGAAGAGCATATCAATGAAGTGTTCCTACCAAAATTGAATAACGGGGAGCCTCTTTATTTGGGTTTCTTTCACACTGGCGCTTATCAGGATCAGATCAGCGGTTACGGAGGCATTAAGCATTGCCTCATCCCTTCGCCAAAGCATGTGGTCGTAGGCTATGACAAAAATGGCAAGTTGGTGGATTGGGTGTATGCAAAAGAACAGACCGCGCAAAGCATGCTTAAAATTTTGGGATATCTGTAGTCGCCAAAGGATAAGCGACATCGCTACTGCGGTAGGCTGAGGATAAGAAAAATATTTTGCATTATTTCTTTATAAAGTAAACAACTCCATGAAATATTTGCTTGTACTCTCGAGCATTGCTATTTTTCATGTGGCCAGTGCGCAATCTGAAGAGGATTCCGTGAAAGCGGCGGTAAATCAACTATTCACTGCGATGAAAAATGCTGATTCGGTGTCCTTGATAAACAGTTTTACAGACAGCGCAATTCTTCAGACCATTGAAAATACCAAAGAAGGCAAAGTTGCAGTACACAGTGAATCCACTGCTGAATTTGCAAAGCAAATTGGTAAACTACAAAAAGGATCTGCAGATGAAAGAATAACATTTGATGTATTGCGCGTTGACGGTCCTTTAGCCATTGTATGGGCCCCCTATAAATTTTATTACAAAGGAAAATTCAGCCATTGCGGTGCAGATTCCTTTGAACTGGTAAGAGTAAAGGGTAAATGGAAAATTCAGTATCTGATTGATACAAGAAGAACTCAAGGTTGTGAATAGGTGATTTGTTTAGGCTTCATCGTAGTGGTGCATTGATCCTTCCGCAACAATCCTTTCGTATCCCTTGTTTACAGGGAACAAATCAAAAAACTTTGTATTAGTAGTTATCTAAAAATATTTTCGCATTCCTCCTTTCTTCCTCTAAAATCTGTTGGTAATAAAAATTATTTTCAGGAATGTTTTGAAACCTGGATTTAAATGTCTCAATGGCATAATTCGGATTTGAATAGATATCCTTAAGGAATGCTCTTTCACTGAAGGCCCCTGCGGGACCAGTTGGTTTTAAGAATAAGATATTTAAAAATATTAATAATATAGACAAATAGTATAGATACGAAATCCTCAAATTGACCTTGTCTAAAATGAATTTTAATACAAAAGGGAGTATTATAAAAACATGCCGGAAATAACCTGTCAATTTTATAAAAAGCAAACAATAAAAAAGCATCAGGACGACCGCCAGATAATTTCTGTCAATTTCCTTAATGCTTTTTTTTCGAAGTAAGTCTTTAAAATATAAAAGCAGTATTGTTACAAAGAAAAGGAAAGGCAAAAAACCGTTCGCAAAAAAACTAAAGTCCGCTGTGCTGCGGGCAAATAATTTTAAATAAATATCCCCAAAAAATGCTTTTGAAGTTAAAACAGGAAATATGATGATGCTGCTGTTAAATACAAAAAACCAAAGAATCGCTTTTTTGCAATTATTACTGATGGAGTTTTGGGTATAGGCAACAACCACTAAAGGCAAAAAAATAATGGATAGTAGTTTTATGGCAGATGCCAGGAGAAACAAGGCAATATTTTTGCTTTCAATGGACAAAACGAGGGTGTAAAATAATAATATTTCTAAGCGAAATTCTGGTATGAGCCTGAAATATTCCATGAAAAAAGTACCCAAGGCAGCAGCAAATAAACCTTCTTTGGTATGTATACATAAAATAAATATAAAGGCAAGCAAATAGTAAAATACCCTAAATACATTGAGGCAGGAATTGGTATGATCCAGCCAAAACGTCACCAGGCTACTAAATTTGCTTTGCGAGAAAACTGCAATAAAATCAAGGGGGATGCTAAAAATATTGACCACAAGTTCTCCCGTCCATTGCTGATTGGAAGGATTGAGTAGTAGCACTCTTTCAAAAATCAACTGGATCAGTTTTGGTTCATCTGCGCTCAAAACAAAATTCCAATATTTGGATATAAAAAATATTATTGAAACAATAATCAGACATTTTGAAAATAAAGAACTGGTCACTATTTTTTTCATACGCAAATATTGTGTGCCGAGTAGTTTTTGGGTCAATTCAAAATTAGAGTTTTTATTGAATAGACAAGGGCGCGTCCGATTTTGGGGCTTTTTTAGATTGATGTACTAAAAAATAATGTCTATTGGGAATTGAAATTGAATGTGGGCTTTTATAGACCGCATTAATATGCAATGCTCATTGCTTTTCACTACTTTTGCACCGCATTTAAATGCACAAATACGGAATGAACAATATCAGGAATTTTTGCGTCATCGCCCATATTGACCACGGAAAATCCACCCTTGCAGACAGGCTTTTGCAATTGACCGGCACGGTGAGTGACCGTGACATGAAGGATCAAGTGCTGGACGACATGGATCTTGAAAGAGAAAAGGGCATCACAATCAAAAGCCACGCAATTCAGATAAATTACCCATTTAACGGGGATGCATATACGCTAAATCTTATTGACACGCCGGGGCATGTGGATTTTAGTTATGAAGTAAGCCGGGCACTGGCCGCATGTGAGGGCGCACTGTTGCTGGTGGATGCCAGCCAAGGAATTCAGGCGCAAACAATCTCCAATTTGTATTTGGCCATAGAAAATGACCTCGAAATTATTCCTGTCATAAATAAAATAGATATGGACGGCGCCATGGTTGATGAGGTGCGCGACCAGATTATTGAACTGATCGGATGCGAACCGGATGACATTTTGCTTGCAAGCGCAAAGACAGGATTGGGTGTAGAAGAAATTTTAAAAGCCATTGTGGAGAGGATACCGGCGCCTAAAGGTGATCCAGATGCTCCTTTACAGGCTTTGATTTTTGATAGCGTATATAATTCATTCCGGGGAATTATCGTGTATTACCGTATTTTGAATGGTAACATTAGGAAAGGCGACAAAGTAATGTTTGTTTCTACAGGCATTGAATACGAAGCCGACGAGGTAGGCATTTTAAAACTTGCATTGGATCCCAGAAAAGAAGTGCTGACCGGAGACGTTGGTTATATCATTACGGGCATAAAAAATGCTAAGGAAGTCAGGGTAGGAGATACAATTACTTTGGCAAACAATCCAAACCCTGAAATGATTCAAGGGTTTCAGGTGGTAAAACCAATGGTTTTTGCTGGAATTTTTCCAGTGAACACGGATGATTTCAGCGAGCTGCGCGATTGTATGGACAAATTGCAGTTGAATGACGCTTCATTGACCTACGAGCTGGAAACCTCACAGGCATTGGGTTTTGGCTTTCGTTGCGGATTCCTTGGCATGCTGCATATGGAAATTATCCAGGAACGCTTGGAAAGAGAGTTCAACCAAACAGTAATTACGACAGTACCCAACGTGAGCTTTATTGCCTACACCACGAAGGGGGAAAAAATTATTGTGAACAACCCAACGGAAATGCCGGATCCTGTTCGTATTGAAACCATCGAAGAGCCCTACATCAAAGCGCAGATCATTAGCAAGCCGGAATACATCGGCAATATCATGACCCTTTGTTTGGGTAAACGGGGCATTTTGTTGAATCAAAGTTATCTGACGACAACCAGGGTGGAATTGCTTTTTGAGATGCCATTGACGGAAATCGTGTTTGATTTTTATGATAAATTAAAAAGCCAGACGCGCGGCTATGCTTCTTTTGATTATCACCCGATTGGTTACCGGGAAAGCGATATTGCCAAGATGGATATTTTATTGAATGGTGACCAGGTCGATGCTTTGAGCGCCTTAATACATCGTAGCCGTGCCCAGGAATTTGGAAGGAAGCTTTGCGAGAAATTAAAAGAACTGTTGCCAAGGCAGCAATTTCAGATAGCGATACAGGCGGCTATCGGAGCAAAAGTAATCGCGAGAGAAACCATCAGTGCATTGCGCAAGGATGTAACGGCAAAATGTTATGGAGGCGATATCAGTCGAAAGAGAAAATTACTAGAAAAACAAAAAGAAGGTAAAAAGCGCATGCGCCAGATAGGAAATGTGGAAGTTCCACAGGAGGCTTTTTTGGCTGTGCTGAAATTGGATGAATAAGTTAAGGAGTTACCTGGCGACTGCCCAAAGTGGAATATCTTTGTTTGCTCTTTTGAGATCGACTGCTGGCCTTTTCATGCCGGTCTGAACAATCCCTTAAATTTAAAGTACACGGCCTTATCATCCAAAAGGGAAGCGACAGTGATAACATCACCACTTTCTGTTATAGTATATTTCAAATCTAACTGAACTGTACTGGTCTGCAGCGGGTTTATCACTGTTAAAAATTTTATGTGGTCCGCTTTGATGAGCTTTATATTTATTGCAAGAACGTCTTCTAATATTTCTTTGACTATCTGCATCATGCAAACGCCCGGCACAACAGGTGTTCCCGGGAAATGGCCCACAAATATTTCGTGCTCGGGATTGATCCGGATCACGGCTTTTGCAGCGCTCGTATCTGTTTCAATCGAAGTGATAGTAAAAAAGTTTCCTTGTAGCATTACGGTTCAATGCCTTTTAATCAATATCAAAATTGAAGTTTTTATTCGAAATGCCAAATGTGCTTGAGCTGTTTTTACGCATAAGATTTGCTTTTTTACAATTTTTTTTGGCAGTAGGGTTCTATATTGATCATCTTATCCAATCGTATTATTTGGTATCCATTGCCCCTAACAAAACGGATGAGTTCCGGCAATATGGCCAGGGTTGTTCTGCTCGTATCATGAAATAAAATAATCGCGCCCGGTTTAATATTCCTTTTGATTTTCTCAAACAATTTTTTTTCATCCGTAGTAACCGTGTCCATGGAGCGGAGGCTCCAGCCAATGGGAATATAACTCCCTGTAATGATTGCTTTTTTTACATTTGGGTTTGTTACCCCATACGGCGGGCGGAATAACTTTGGCGTGAATCCAATTACATGCTTTACTCTTTCGTCCATCGTCTGCATGTCACGAAGCATTTTCCTCCATGAAAATAAATCGAACCAGAAATGATGTGAATCACTATGGTTGCCAATTATATGCCCTTGCTCATGCATCGTCCTCAATTGCGGTTCATTTCCCGGTATTTTACTGCCAATACAAAAAAAGGCCGCAGGAACTCCCGTGTCTTTAAGAACCTGTAAAATCTCAAGTGTATAATTTTCCGCAGGTCCATCATCAAAACTAAAGGCAACTACCTTATTTTCAGTTTGCCTAGAGCAAATTACCTTAATATAAAATCCCGAACTAATAAAATAACTTCCATGGAAAAGGAGGAGCGTGTAAGCAACTATCGTGAACACATATAAAAGCACAGGAAAATGCATAAAGAAATTCAGTGCGATGAACACAACAAGCAATGAAGCGAATAAGATATTTGTGTTTCTGAAATTCAGCATGCGGAGATCAATAATAGGCAGTGATGGATGTTTTGATAATGATTGTAAATCAAAATATTTTTCATTTTGTGCTCTTTGAT
>DATMMJ010000610.1:0-3529 GCA_035569795.1 Puia sp.
ACAAATTGAGCCAGGTGGAGAATATCGGAAAATTGCAAAGCACTTTTGTAATGAGCGTTATCAAGCAAACCCACCAACTGATTTATTGATCCAAACAGCTGTGCATGGAATTCCTAAGTGAGTGTGCTGCAGGCCTTTTAAAATTTGTAAATTTGAAAAATATTCTTATTACATTCTATTTAAAATCTTATAAGGTATGTTTAGTTACGATACGGTTTCACAAGCTGTGAACGGGTTGAAGCAAAGGGGGTATGTAATAGATTTTAATCTGGAAACGGATCGGATTATTTGCAGGCAAACACCGGTTTCCTTGTTAGCATCGGAATTCGAAATAACCGAAGTGTATCGTTTTGAAGGCAACAGCGACCCCGCCGATGAAGCGGTGGTATATGCCATTGAATCAAAGCACGGTCACAAAGGAGTCTTGGTCAATGGCTTCGGCATCTCTTCAAACGCAGTGAGCGATGAGATGATAAGGAAGCTGCGTGTACATCATCAATAATTTTTTTTCACGATTCCCGCCACCACTTTATCGATCGGCAGCGTCACGCTCAGTTCTGAAAAATCTTCCCATTCAATAAAGCGGAATGTTTCCGTTTCTTTTTTTTGTTCGTAAATTTTTAATTCGCGTTCGTCAAAATCAAATGGCTTACTGCGCAAGGGTGCCGTGATCGGCTCCAGGGGTTCAGCAAAATAATAAATGGAGATAATTTGGTGCTCGGGATTGAAAGCGCTCATCTGAAAAAAATCTGTTGTGTAAATATGATCTGTGATCTTCACTTCCAGATCCATTTCTTCTTTAAATTCTCTTTTGAGACAATCTCTTGTTCCTTCACCAAATTCCAGGCCGCCTCCAGGAAATTTTGTGTAATACCCCCCACGGATCAATTCGTCACTGACTAAAACTTTTTTATTTTCTCCGAGCAAAATACCGTAGACGCGCAGATTGAACATTAAATTGCAAGTTTTACGATTTTTTGTGTATAGATTCCAGCCCCCTTTTGAGTCTACAGATTGCTGACCTGCAATGCACTCCTTTAGACAAGCTACCTGAAACCTCTTTTTCAATTTGCGCCATTTCCCATTGGCAAACTATCTCAATTGTCAAAAGTTCACGGTTTGATTTCCACTTCTCCTCCAAAAACGTTCTCTGCAGGGCCACAAAGCCAGATATTCTCATATTTGTTCTCAGAGGTTCGTTCATACTTCACCGTTAGTTTCCCCCCCTTGGTAATAACTGTCACTTCATTATACCCTGTATCATTATGGTGGCAAACCAAAGCACTTGCCGTAACGCCGGTGCCACAGGAAAGCGTTTCGTCCTCCACTCCACGCTCATAGGTACGCACAATGATTTCGTCCGGTCCTTTTTCTTCCACAAAATTCACATTGATTCCCTCTTTTGCGAACTTAGGGCTGTAGCGTATTTCCATGCCTTTGTTGAATACATCATATTCCATTACATCACCAACCATTTTCACATAATGCGGAGAGCCTGTGTTCAGAATAAAATCACCATTATCTTCTTCAATGCCTTGTACGTCGTTCATTTTCAGGTTCACTATGGTATCCTCTATTTCTGCTTGATGCTCGCCATCACTTGCGACAAAATGATACATGTTTTTATGGATACCCAAATTATGGGCGAATTTTATCATGCACCTGCCACCGTTGCCGCACATACTACCTTCGCGCCCATCGGAATTATAATATTTCATCTCAAAATCGTAACCCGTTTTTGGATTGAGCAACATGAGCCCGTCTGCACCGATACCAAAACGGCGGTCGCACAAAAACTTAATCTTGTCGATAGCTATATCGGTCAGACTCCAAAGGCGGTTATCAATAATAATAAAATCATTTCCCGTTCCCTGATATTTTTGAAATTGAATTTTCATATCCCTTTCCGCTGCAAGGCGGAGCTTTTGATTTCTGAATAACTAATTGGCACAAAAACTTACCTCACCATACCCCTTCAACAAAAATACTACATTGTAGTTGAGCAAAGAATAACAGGCAGGATTTTAAGTAGATTAATATTAATATTAATATTAAAAAAAGCATCCCCATAAAACCTGCTTTCATTAATTTTAGTGACCAAACCAACAGCGCATGAAAAAGATCACTCTTTCTATTATGATTCTTTCTGTAGCACTCTTGACATTTTCACAAAAAAAACCTCTGGATCATTCTGTTTATGACGGCTGGCAGAACATTGGTGAAAGAGCAATCAGCAATAACGGGAAATACGTAGTCTACACCATCAACCCGCAGGAAGGAGACGGAGTTTTGGTAATCCAGAATTCCAATGGGGAATATAAAAAAGAAATTCCGCGCGGGTACAATGCAACCTTTACAGAAGATAATGCTTTTGTGGTGTTCAAGATCAAACCAATTTATAAAGACACCAGAGATGCGAAAATTAAAAAGAAGAAACCGGATGAAATGCCAAAAGACTCTTTAGGGATTGTTGAGCTGGGAAAGGACAGCATAATCAAAAGACCTGGGATCAAAAATTATAAAGTCCCTGAAAAAGCCCCTGGCTGGCTTGCTTATCTTTCTGAGAAAGGATATCCCGAGCAGCCAAAAGATAAATCGCAGCCTGATTCGTTAACGCGGTTGAATAACCTTGCCCGGATCGCTGATAGCCTGGTCCATGTAGCTGATAGTCTTAAAAATAAGGCCGCGGAGGCAAAAATAAAAGGGTTATCGGTTTTACAATCACCCAAAAAAGAATTAAAAAAACCAGCCGATGAGCCACCAGAAGAAGGCACAGAACTGGTTTTGCGCAATATGCAGACGGGTGCAGAAAAAAAATACAAATTGGTTAGTGAATACTTGTTCAGCAAGAATGGCAAAAGACTGGTGATAGGAACAACAAAGAAGAATAATGATTCACTGAGCAAAGCTTTGGTGTTGCTTTTGGATCTTCCTGAAAACAAGGTGGATACGATCTTGCAAGGTTTTAACGACGCGAAAAATTATGCATTCGATGAACAGGGTAATCAGCTTGCCTTTGTTGCGGAAAGAGATAGCTTGGCAAAAGCATTGAAGAAATTTTATAAACTTTACTATTACAGACCGGGTTCAGACAGCGCTCAAGTGCACGGCGACCGAAATACTGCAGGTGTTGCAAAAGGATTAACCATCTCTGAGCATTACAACCTCCATTTCAGTAAAGATGCAAAGCGTTTGTTTTTAGGTTTGGCATCCGTGCGTCCTGTAAAAGACACTACGTTGCCCGATTTTGAAAAAGCAGGCGTGGATGTATGGAATTATAAAGACGATGACCTGCAACCCGTCCAGCTAAAAAATTTGGATAAGGATTTAAAGAAAAGTTATCTCGCAATTTTGGAGACCAACAGAAATGAGATACTTCAACTGGGTGATGAAAAATTCCCCGAGATACAAATCACTAAAGAAGGAGATGGGGATGTGTTTTACGCAAACTCAGATTTTGGCAAGCGTGTTGCGAGGCAATGGCAAGGATTTACTTTGAATGACGTCTATGCTATCAATGCAAATACAG
>DATMMJ010000611.1:0-6041 GCA_035569795.1 Puia sp.
ATGTTTTGATTTTGCAAAAGTGAGAATCACATTAAGTTCTTTGTTCCAGGTTGGATTTGTTTCTGTCATTTCCTTTACGAATAAGAAAATCTTGTAGCCCTTTTGTTGCAACAGGGCTTGTGTACTATCGTTTCCGCTGAGCGTTATTAAAGTAAAATCTTTTATTGAAGGCTCGGCGTTGCCTTTTCTTATCAGCTTATCATATCGCTTGATGAATTTGTAGTTGCTGTCAAAATCTTTGGGGAATTTATCTGCAGTGAATTCGATCTGTTGTCCATTTTGTTTGTACACGAATGAAATGACAGTGCTGTCAGGAACTGCGCCGGGTGGGGGTTTCATCTGATCAGGAATATTTACGCCGACTTTATATGCGAGGCAATCTATTACGGGCAGGTGCTGTAGTACAAACCACTGGAATGAAAATGACGCAACTGTTGCGACTAACAACACTGCGATGCTCGGTACCTTCGTGAGAATAGGTTTTATTTTATTTCGATTGACGAAAAGAAAAAGTATCATTATCAAAAGCAGGATGTCCTTACTGAAGGACGCTCCTGCAGTGAGGGGAATACAATCGCCGAAACAGCCACACTCTCTTACTTTTCCCGAAAGAAATGCATAGCCTGTAAGAAATGTAAAAAAGATGATCAGCAATAACAGTAACCAACTGAACAACTTCATTTTCCAGCCAAGTAAAATAGCAACACCTGCTACAATTTCAAAAACGATCATGATGACCGAAAAAGTAAGTGTATAATTGTCAAGCCAGTGAAAATTCCAGACTTCGAAAAATTCCTGCATTTTGTAGCTGAGTCCGAGCGGGTCGTTGGCCTTTATTAAACCTGAGAAAATGAACAGCACACCAACTACAAAACGAGATATACTAATGATCAATTTCATATAGAAAATTAGTTAAAAAAAATATTGATGGTGCAGACCCTTACTATGACGCATGGTAACTTAGGTACTGATGCTTACCCCGGATGCTTGCCTTCTTCAATGAGTATTAACGCAAATAAGGAGTAGTTGATTATGTCAACCAAATTCGCATCAATGCCTTCGCTAATTAACGTCTTTCCGTCATTGCCAAGAATCTGTCGAATGCGAAGCAACTTCATGAGTATCAGGTCAACAAAACTTTCCTGACTCATTTCCCGCCACGCTTCGCCGTAGTCATGATTTTTATCAATCATTACTTTTTTTGCTTGGGAGATTTTCTGGTCAAACCATCGCTCTGCTTCTGACAATGGAAGATATTCGACTGATTCAGTTTCCAATTGCATTTGCACAAGCCCAATTACGCCATAATTTACCATGCCTATAAATTCGCTTGCTATATCATCGCCTACCAACTGCGACATTATTTGCTGAATGTTTTTTATGCGCTGCGCCTTGATGAATATCTGGTCAGCAACAGAAATGAGCCGCAGCACGCGCCAGGATGTGCCGTAGTCCTTTGTTTTTTTTATAAAAATTTCTTTGCATGACTGGATTGCTAGGTCATATTGCTGGTTCGTTGTGCCCATTACGTGAATTTCTGCTATTTTCAATTTTATTAATGAATTTTACGGGCCAAATATAAAGATTACAAACGCAATGCTCACACTTAACTGCAAAGGCAAATTACTGGTGATTGAAAAGCCGATAGTCATGGGCATTCTCAACGCCACACCTGACTCATTTTATGAAGGCAGCCGGTTCATGGGCGCGGAAAAGATTTTACAACAGGCCGAAAAATTGTTAAATGAAGGGGCTGATATTTTAGATATTGGCGGCCAAAGTACACGCCCCGGTAGCACACGGTTAAATGAGCAAGAAGAGCTAGTACGAATTCTGGAGCCAATTGAGTTATTGCATAAGCGGTTTCCTGAAACGATTATCTCAGTTGATACATACCGTTCCAAAATTGCTGCGGAAGCTGTTTTTGCGGGTGCTTCGATGGTCAATGATATCAGCGGGGGGTATTTAGATCCTCACATGATAACAACAGTTGGTACATTGAATGTTCCTTATATATGCACGCATATGAAAGGCACTCCGCAAACCATGCACAAAGATCCGGTTTATGAAAACGTGACAAGGGAGGTACTGGATTATTTTATTAAAAGAATTGATGCATGCCAAAAGGCTGGCATTGATGATGTGATCATTGACCCCGGTTTTGGTTTTGGCAAAACCATTAGGCATAATTTTGAGCTGCTGAAAAACCTCCCCTTATTTAAAATGCTTGAAAAACCTTTGCTGACTGGTTTTTCGCGTAAATCTACAATTTATAAAACACTAGGCATTACGCCTAATGAAGCATTAAACGGAACAACTGTATTGAATACCATTGCATTATTAAATGGAGCAAATATACTGCGCGTCCACGATGTGAAGGAGGCGAAAGAAGCAGTGGTACTTGTTGGGGAAATGTATGGCCAAAACCCTATAGCTTAAATATCTGGAATTTTCCTGAACTTTAAACAAGCGCTCCATGCCTTGTATTAGAAAGTAATTGTGATGCAAAAGCTTCAAGTTGTTATCCCTACTTTTTTTGTTATCGCTTCAATTTTTACAAGCGACTTGAACAGGAGTATGGTAAAAAATGACCAAGGCGTTGAAAAATATTCAACAAAGGACCCTAAATGGTCCGAAGAAAATATCACCTAGTAAGGTAATGGTGTCTTGACGAACGGGTACCATGCTTATGATCAAAACAATATTGCAAAACGTCCTGCAGTGTTGGTTGTACATCAATGGTGGGGACTGACGGATTACCCAAAATTCAGGGCTCTAGAATTGGCAGTTAAATTCTGATAAAAAATAGGTGTGGAAAAATTTCTCCCTAACTTAGAAGCCAGCATCATCTTATTTTCAAAAAACTACCATGAACAAATCTTTTTTTGCAAAGCATTTTGCTTTGAGTCTTGCATTTTTGTTATCAGTGTTTTTTTCATTCACGCAAGCCTATGATCCATCATTGTTCGACTCCATGAAGTGGAGAATGATCGGACCGCATCGTGGAGGCAGGACCGTAGGCGCAGTAGGCGTTCCAAAGCAACCGAATGTTTTTTATATCGGTGTGAACAATGGCGGGGTTTGGAAAACCACCGATTACGGAAGGACGTGGTTCCCCATTTTTGATGATCAGCCAACAGGATCAATCGGCGACATTGTTGTTTCACCTTCTAACCCAAATGTAATTTATGTGGGCAGCGGCGAAGGAATTCAGCGCCCTGATCTATCTGTTGGAGATGGCATGTATAAATCTACCGATGCAGGCAACTCATGGGCTCATATTGGCCTGGAAGATGGGCAGCAAATTGGCGGACTTGCCATCGATGCCAGTAATGAAGACCGCGTATTTGCTGCAGTACTCGGGCATCCCTACGGACCAAACACGGAGCGTGGTGTGTACAGAACTCTGAATGGTGGAAAGACATGGGACCGGGTTTTATATATTGATGAAAACACAGGAGCATCCCAGGTTTCCATTGATCCAAAAAACCCAAATATCGTATATGCAGATTTGTGGGCGGGCAGGCAGGGGCCGTGGGAAAATGGTGCATGGAATGGGCCCGAAAGTGGTTTGTTCAAATCAACCGATGGGGGAACAACCTGGAAAAAACTGACAAACGGTCTCCCATCCACGAAGCAGGGTTTGGGAAGAATTGGTTTTTGTATTGCGCCCAGTGACCCAAATCGCTTATACGCCACCGTGGATGCTGGCGACGTGGGTGGTATTTATAGAAGTAACGATGGTGGCGAGTCGTGGATGCAGATGAATCCTGATGGAAGGTATTGGGGTAGGGGAAGCGATTTTGCGGAAGTGAAGTCCGACCCTCAGAATGCAGATATTGTGTATACGGCAAATGTGGTGGTATGGAAGTCAACGGATGGCGGCAGGACCTGGAAAGATTTTCGTGGAGCGCCCGGCGGCGATGATTATCACCGCATCTGGATTAATCCTGAAAACCCAAATACCATTTTAATTGCAAGTGACCAGGGAGCGATCATCACGGTGAACGGAGGCCAAACTTTTTCTTCATGGTATAATCAGCCGACGGCGCAGTTTTACCATGTTAGTGTTGATAATGATTTTCCATATAATGTATATGGCGGCCAACAGGAGAGCGGCTCAGTGGGCATTGCGTCCCGTGGCAACGATGGGCAGATTACCTTTCGCCAGTGGCACCCCGTTGCTGTGGAAGAATATGGATACGTTGCTGCTGACCCGCTTGATCCCAATATTATCTATGGAGGTAAAATTACAAAGTATGATAAGCGGACTGGCCAGGTCCAGAATATTGCCCCTGAGGCACTGCGCAGCGGCAAATATCGTTTCCTGAGAACTGCCCCGGTCGTATTCTCCCCGATAGACCCAAAAACTTTATACTTTGCTGGGAATGTTCTGTTTAAGACAAGCGATGGAGGCAACCATTGGGAAATCCTTAGCCCTGATCTAACCAGAGAGAGCTGGGATATACCTGCAAGCGTTGGCATTTATACAACGGATCAATTAAAGAAGATGCCGCGGCGAGGAGTGATTTACACGGTTGCGCCATCACCCAAAGACGCTAATACAATCTGGGCGGGTACTGACGATGGCTTGATTCACATTACAAGAGATGACGGCAAAACATGGAGCAACGTAACACCACCCGAAATCACTTCGTGGAGCAAAGTCTCTATGATAGAAGCGAGCCATTTTGATGTCAGTACGGCTTATGCCGCGATTAACCGTATCCGGTGCGATGATTTGCTGCCGCATATTTACAAGACGACCGATGCCGGAAAATCATGGAAGGAAATTGTAACGGGTTTGCCGGCGGCTCCAATAAATGCACTTCATGAAGACCCGATTAAAAAGGGGCTTTTATTTGCAGGGTCTGAGACAGGCGTCTATGTTTCTTTTGATGATGGAGGGCACTGGCAACCTCTTCGGTTAAACATGCCCGTTACTTCTATCCGGGACCTGGTAATTAAAGACGATGATATTGTAGTGGGCACTCATGGAAGAAGTTTCTGGATATTGGATGATATCACGTGCTTAAGACAAATCAGCGATGCTGCGGCCGCTAAGGTCACCTTATATACGCCTCAAACGGCAACGCGCATTCGCTGGAGCATGTACCCGGATACACCATTGCCGCAAGAAGAACCCGCAGGCCAAAACCCCCCGGATGGTGCTGTGATTGATTATTACCTCAAGGAAAAAAGTAAAACCGAAATTATGTTGGATATAACGGACGAAAAAGGAAACGTAATCCGTCATTTCAGCAGCAACGATACGATGTATAAAATTCCTCCTGTAAATATTCCGCTTTACTGGATACGCCCGCAACAAATATTATCAACTGATGCAGGCTCGCACCGTTTTTTGTGGGATATGCGTTATCCCCCTTTGGATGTGCCAGCTTCCTATCCGATTTCGGCAATTTATGCAAACACAGCGCCGGAGCCAAGCGCGCCTTGGGTAATGCCTGGCAACTATACCGTAAAACTTACGGTGAACGGCAACGCTTATTCTAAAGCATTGACTGTAAGGATGGATCCAAGAGTGAAAACATCTTTACCCGATTTGCAGAGGCAGCACGATCTTTCTTTGATATGTTATAAAAACCGCCTACAATCGCTGCGGGTATTGCGGCAAATTGATATGCTTCGCAAGCAAGTGAAGCAGTTGATCGTAGCTTCAAAAACTAACAATACTCAAGGGATAAAGGACTTTGACGACAAACTCGCAGCGCTGGAAGGAACCAGCAACCGCAGAGGCGGGGGAGATGAAAGTTTTAATATGCTGAATAATTCTTTTGCATCTCTATTTAATATTCTGGACGGAACGGATATGCCACCAACCACCCAAGCAGTACATGCTGTTGGGGTTTTGGATACCTCCTTAAAAAAATTAGAGGAAAAATGGGACGCAATAAGAACTACTGATTTACAAAAGCTAAAATGATAGGTTTGGAAGGCACCTGTTGCAAAGAGGGTAATTGAATGGCTTTAGAAAAAAATGAAGTAGATTTTTTTATAGATCCCGGCCCGCGACTGACGAT
>DATMMJ010000612.1:0-3969 GCA_035569795.1 Puia sp.
ATCAAACAGATAATAAAATCTCCGCGCTTTTGGATGAAAAAAGTAGCGTACCCTTTTCTCAAGTTGTCCATTTTATGACGACCTTGCTAATTTAGCTCGAAACAGAATAATCATATGACTAAAACGTACAGACAAGGTGCAATTGGGGCCTTACTTGACGAATATGAAAGAGCAATTTCGGACCTAAGCCAGACAATTGACGAGATTTCACATGCGAACCTAATAAAAATTGTAGATAGTAAAACGACGGACCTCAGGTGTAAATCGGTACAGTCAATCTTGTCTCATGTTGTAAGTGCAGGTTTTGGTTATGCCATCTACATTCGACAGCTTAAGGGTGAAAAAATTGGATATCCGAAGGATGTATTTCACCTGTCAGTTACTGATTATAAAAAGGACTTATGCGAGCTTTTTATTTTTACGGCTGATACATTTACGGACATTCAGGATAGTCAGATTGAACAGCATGATAGCAGTAAAAAAATTAAGACTTTTTGGGGACAAGTTTATGACATAGAACAAATAACAGAACACGCCATAGTACACATTTTAAGGCATAGACGGCAAATTGAGAAATTCAAAATCTTATTGGATATTCAGAAATAAAAACGTAAACTATTTTTGGGCAGTAGCCAAATCGTAAGCCATTTCTCGCTCCCAAACTTTTCCCGGAAGCGCAAAAATCAATTCTTAAACAGCCAGGATAGTAACCAAATTACGCTAGCTGTAGTATGCGTCCATATTTCCTTGTATGTAGCGTTCACTTGCATGGGCATGTAGGGTTCATCATCGTTTTCAAAAGTTTCTATTCCTACAGGCACAGCACCAACCACATCTCCCGCGTAAGCTCCGTACAACGGCGGAAAATCATACCCATCACCGTAAATAGTACTCATGGCAAAAGGATTCCAGCCAACAATATATTCAAGCTGCCTTGTTGCAATCTGTTTTAGTTCTTTGTCCTCCAAAAGTTCTGAAAGAATAAATGCTGCTTTTGCTTTTCCCATGAGTACCGCATGGAAGCCTCTGAACTGATATGCTACAGGGAAACGGCGCAGATAAAAATTGCCACCAAGGTGCATTCCGTTTTTTACCTGTGCGTTGTATTCTTCCATAGAAGGCATGCCCACTTTATCTCCTTCATGATATATACCGGAAAAATCCGCATTGTTCAATTCGTATACGGCCGCAGGTAATATCCCGTAAGGTTTTATCACAGTTGCAATGTCATGCAAGTAATCTGCATAAGCCTGGCAGGACGCTTTCCATAAACCGGCGTCTGGATGTGAGGGGGCATCAGCGAGCAACATGCTCAATCCTTCCACCATCAGTTGTTCATCGCTGCGGTGAAAATAGCTGAGTATCCTTTTTTTCTTTCTTGATTCGTAAAAAAAACCATGCAGTGGTATTGACCAATCGGTTCGTCTTTGAATTTGCTGGCAATCCATAATCACCTGTGCGTACTGCACGGCCCAATCCAGGTAAGACTTTTCTTTTGTAAGCCGGTACAAACTCATTGCAGATATTACAGCAAGTGCATTCAGATCCACTTCATTCTTTTCGGTTACTGATGCCCCTAAAAGCTGGTTTGCGAATGCAAAATCTTCTATGGCACTCTTACTGCACCAATGTGCAAAAACCGGGTCATCATGTATATAAAAAGGAACTGCAAGAGCGCAATAAGTTGCTGCAATAAAATTATCAGCAGGGTTGTTGGTTGCTTTTCCCTGTATATCATCTTTAGTACCCGTAATATTATCAGTCCATATTCCGATGATCAACCCACCCTCCCTGTAACCATCTCCAAACCTTGTTTGCATAGTCCAGTTCAAACCCCAGCGGGCTTCTTCCAGTAATCGCTTGTACAATTGTTCATTTCTATTTTTCACTGATCTTGCAAGCTCCAGCATAGCTATCCCACCCCTGGCTGTGTTACCCACTCCTTGCGTAAGATCAGCCGCATCATGCCATCCTCCACTCACGCCTAAGCGCCTGCCATCAGGATGTACACAAACCACATCCTGGTGACAAACCTGGTGAATTCCAGGCTGATCATAACCACATCTTTCAGCAAAGAAATAATTGAGCGTATGCCATGCTGTGGCCAGGTACGCTTCATCACCAATCGGAAATGGTTCGGTTGCCCGGTTTCCAATTTTGAGCCTATAATATCCGGGCTTGTTAAAGGCGCTGAAATCCAATTGGACAAAACCTCCTTCCAATCTTTGCCCATCGCCTGTGAATACAGCCTTGTTGGCTGCACTCATCAATTGAAATTTTGTCTCCGGCACATTTTGCATCAAGGCCTGTTTCACAGCTCCCGTTTTATAACCACTATGGCTATACGCTATTGCATTTTTGCGCAATGCAAATCCCCGAGTGTTTTCAGCTTCCACTTTTTCTACCCGCATATCATCAACATACAGCTTCATATGGTCAGCAGCGCCCTGTGGAGAGCCAGTGAGCATAATATTTACAGAAAATCCGGTGACTGAGTCGCGGTACAGGTCCGGGATTTCCCAGATGATGTGCTGCCATTTGTCAGGGTATACTGTAACAAAATGCTGTCCTTCGAACCTTCCCGGTGTTGGCATGATGTGGTTGCCTTCGTTATATAAAGTACAGCCAACAAAAAAAGAATAAAAACCGGGGCCATCTGCATATACCCAAACAGAAAAGCGGTTATAATCACTCAGGTCTTCTCCCTTCAACGGCCTGATTACCTCCGCAAAGGCATAACTTCTGTTGGTTGGATTTTTTTCCCCCAGCGATGTTGGTGTTTCCAGCAGAATGCTGCCACCACCGGAGATTGTTTTAGTACGATCGATTTTTATAGTACCTGGCCCTTTAGTTCTCAGAGCATTGAAATCTCCAGCAAGCGGTAGGATGCGTGATTTCTCTACCGTTTTGCTGAGCCATCTGGTGATGCCGGTATTTGTTGAATCAGCCTTCATAGTATACTGCAGATAATTGCTTTGCTGCAGTTGTTTCAACAAATTTGCATCCTGGCCTATAACGGATTTAATCCAGCATATTGAAGCCAGGATCAATAACAATGTAAATCTTCGGCGTATAGAGATTTTCATTCCAAAAAATATTTAGGATTTATAATGAAATGTTAGAAATATAAGTAAGTTTTTATAAAGACTAATATTTTTTATGATTGATACGGTTTTCGATTAGCAACACGCCATTTATACTATCTGCGACTGGAAAGGATTTTAATGCAGCTTTTGATTTTTATATTTTATTTCAATTCATACTTAGCCTATACCCCTAAAGGGGTATTGTTGGTCTGTGAAGTTTTTTTTAAAATTTACAAATGAATCTGTGAATAGTGTATTAGAACTAGGATACTAAACCTAACAGTTTTCGACTGACCTGTTAAGGACAAGTTTCACCTGAATGGCTTTCAGCTCTAAGCACCAATCGCAACGGTTAAGCTTATATGTTTAACGGAGCGTCACCGGTTTTGTGACGCCGCGAAACCCAATTCCAACAACCTTCAATATTTATTTTATGGCAATCACCACCATCAAAATCCATCCTGCAATTGGCATCGCACGGTTGGGCAATAGCCCTGGAGATTTTTTCATTGGCCCGGAGATCCCGCTCCAAAAACCTGATCCAGCAGGCGGTTTTAAGGATGCGCAGTGTAAAGTGAAGCGGCAGGCCGCACAGTTTCGTCTCTTTGCATATGACGAAAATGGCGCATTGGTTCAAGAGATCACCGGAGCGGACGCCGATATCACCTGGACGGTTCATCTAGCCAACAAAAAAGCAGTGAGGATCAATTCCGGTCCCGCTTCAGATCTGACCATCGACCCGGGCTCAAAGACACTGAACGGTCCTGACCAACGTGACGTGTTTGATGGGGGCAATATAAAGTTCCCGGGCCAATCAGCAGTTACTGTCGCACTGGGTGAAATACGGACCGATATGCAGACCAGGTTGCTTGTTTTGGGGGGT
>DATMMJ010000613.1:0-5119 GCA_035569795.1 Puia sp.
TCATTCAGCAGGGAGGAGGCTTTGCGTCTGGGGAACGATTTTATCGGTACGGAGCATTTATTGCTGGGTCTGATCCGCGAAGGAGACAACACAGCAGTGCGCATTTTAAAAAGTTTCAATGTTGATTTGTACGAGCTGCGCAAGGAAGTGGAACTTGCAGTGAAGGACAAAACCGGTAAGAATATAGCGAACATAAACAGCCTTCCCCTTACAAAACAAGCAGAAAAAGTGATCCGCGTGACCGTTTTGGAAGCTAAAGCTCTGAAAAGCGCCACAGTGGAAACAGAACATCTCATGCTTTCGATTTTGAAGAATAAGGAAAATATTGCCACCCAAATCTTGAATCAATTTGATGTGGACTACGATTTATTCCGGAACGAATTGGGAGTTGTGAAAAGCAATGACATTCGCAGTGATTATGCTGATGAAAATGAAGATGACTTTGATGAGGAGAAGAAATTCTCTCAGCAAAAGGCCAGAGCAGCAGGTACGGCCAAAAGCAAAACGCCTGTGCTGGATAATTTTGGAAGAGATATTACCCGGATGGCAGAAACAAATTCTTTGGATCCCATTGTAGGCAGAGAAATAGAGATTGAAAGAGTTTCTCAGATACTTTCTCGCAGAAAAAAGAATAACCCGATATTAATTGGTGAGCCCGGTGTCGGCAAGACTGCCATTGTTGAAGGCCTCGCGTTACGCATTGTTCAAAGAAAGGTCTCACGTGTTTTGTTCGATAAGCGCGTCATCTCTCTTGACCTTGCTGCACTGGTGGCTGGCACCAAATATCGTGGACAATTTGAGGAAAGGATGAAGGCGATCATGAACGAGCTGGAAAAGAACCGCGATGTGATACTATTTATAGATGAGATACATACTATTGTGGGTGCTGGCGGCGCAAGCGGATCGCTGGATGCTTCAAACATTTTTAAGCCTGCTTTAGCCAGAGGCGAACTGCAGTGCATTGGCGCGTCCACTTTGGATGAATACAGGATGTATATCGAGAAAGATGGAGCACTTGATCGTAGGTTTCAAAAGGTAATGGTAGAGCCGCCTACAGTGGATGAAACGATCCAGATCCTTAATAATATCAAATCCAAATACGAGGACTATCACAACGTAACTTATTCTGATGATGCGATTGATGCTTGTGTGAAGCTGAGTGATCGTTATATGACAGACCGGTTGCTCCCTGATAAAGCAATCGATGTGCTTGATGAAGTGGGGGCGAGAGTTCACTTGAAAAATATTAACGTTCCCCAGAATATAGTCGAGCTGGAAAAGAAAATTGAAGATGTAAAGAATGAGAAAAATAAGGTCGTAAAGAGCCAGAAATTTGAAGAAGCTGCTTCTTTGCGGGACACTGAAAAACGCTTACAGGAAGAGTTGGAAAAAGCAAAAGCAGAATGGGAAGAAGAAAGCAAACATAAACGGTATCCGATAGATGAAGAAAATATTGCAGAAGTGGTGAGTATGATGACGGGTATACCCGTGAAGCGTATGGTGCAGGCAGAGAGCGAAAAGTTGAAGAACATGTCCATTGATATGAGCGGGATGGTTGTCGGCCAGAAAGAAGCGATACAAAAAGTGGTGAAAGCAATACAGCGCAACCGTGTTGGTTTAAAAGATCCGAGAAAACCCGTAGGGACTTTTATTTTTCTTGGCCCAACGGGTGTTGGCAAAACAGAACTTGCCAGATCCCTGGCCAGATATATGTTCGATTCAGAAGATGCTTTGATACGCATTGATATGAGTGAATACATGGAGAAATTCACCGTGAGCCGCCTGATTGGCGCCCCTCCGGGATATGTCGGATATGAAGAGGGTGGGCAATTGACAGAGAAAGTTCGCCGCAAGCCTTATGCCGTGATCCTTTTGGATGAGATTGAAAAAGCACATCCGGACATCTATAATATTTTATTGCAGGTTTTAGATGATGGCCAATTGACTGATGGACTTGGAAGAAAAATTGATTTCAAGAACACCCTCATCATTATGACATCTAATATTGGGGCGCGGCAATTGAAGGATTTCGGCGATGGCGTTGGCTTTGCAACGTCTGCCCGCACGATGAATACGGATGAAAATAATAAGGCGGTTATTGAAAAGGCCCTAAAGCGCACATTCAGTCCTGAGTTCCTGAACAGAATTGATGACGTGGTCATCTTCAATTCATTGACCAGAGAGAATATTTTCGAAATCATAGATATTCTGATGAAAGGAGTAACAAAGCGGTTAACTAATCTGGGTTTTTCCCTTGAGCTTACAGAAGAAGCAAAAAACTTCATTGCTGACAAAGGCTATGACCAGCAATTTGGCGCCAGACCGTTGCACCGGGCGATTCAGAAATATCTGGAGGACCCTTTGGCTGAAGAGATTTTGAATATGAGCATTAAAAATGGAGATATATTGATTGGTGACCTTGATAAGGAAAATGCTAAAATAAAGTTCACGCTCAAAGAAAAGGAACCTGAAAAATCAGAAGCCTAATATTAGGATATTTAGTTAATAACGAATGCCTCTCAAATTGTGAGGCATTTTTATTTTTTTGCATAATATTTTCTGCACTTTTGTAATTGTAATATGAAAGGAGGAAAGAAAATAATCATTACGATCGACGGATGGTCATCATGCGGGAAAAGTACCCTCGCAAAGCAATTGGCAAAGGAATTGGATTACGTTTACATTGACAGTGGGGCAATGTACCGGGCCATAACTTTATATTTTCTCCGCAACCACGTAGATTGGACAAAGTCAAAAAAAGTTGATGAAGCGCTGCAAAATATAGTTCTTCAGTTTGTTTATAATCCTAAGAGCAAACAGAGTGAAATCCACTTAAATGAGGAAAATGTGGAATATGTGATTCGGGATCTGGTGATAGCCGAAAAAGTAAGTGATGTGGCTGCAATTAAGACTGTGCGGAGCTTTGCCGTACAGCAGCAAAGGCATATGGGCAAACATAAAGGAATTGTAATGGATGGGAGGGACATTGGAACTGTGGTATTCCCTAAATCTGAGCTCAAGATTTTTATGACTGCCGATGAGACTATAAGAGTTGAAAGAAGATTTAAAGAACTCTTTGATAAGAACCCAAACATAACACTGGAAGAAGTAAGAAATAATCTTGAAATGAGAGATTATATTGATTCGCACCGCGAAGCCAGCCCTCTAAGAAAGGCTGATGATGCCATTGTGCTTGATAATTCCCACCTCACGGAGAAGCAGCAATTGGAGATCGCGCTCAAATGGGCAAAGGAAAAAATAAATGCAAAAAAATAAGCTCATTGTAAAAATGAGCTTATCCAAATAATGGTACGGGTTTGGGGGACTATCTCAAAAATAGCATCTCTCTGTATTTCGGAAGTATCCATTCGCTGTCATCTACCAGCAATTCTAATTTATCGGCATGGTATCGGATCTCATCAAAGTAGGGTTCTTTCACTTGAGATGTATACGCAATTGCTTTTGTTCTTGTATCTGAAATTGCATTGGATATTTTGCGTGCTTCAATCATTTTTTCTACTAGTTCGCTTATCTTTCCGATATGCTCAGAAATTTTCTCAAGTATGAGTTTTTGGTTTGCGTAGGCTGATTCTTTCAACCCGACCTCCTTTAGCCCTAATATATTTTGTATCAAAGTATTTTGATACTTTATGGAAGGAGGCAATATGTGGCTGGTTGCAAGCTCGCCCATAATGCGTGCTTCAATCTGCAGTTTCTTGATATATTTTTCCAACTCAATTTCGTGCCTTGCCTCCAGCTCTGAATGAGAATAAACACCATTCTCATCAAACAATTTTTTTGCTTTATCCGTAACCATTGCATCCAAAGCCAACGGCGTTGTACGCACGTTTGGAAGCCCACGCCTTTCCGCTTCATGATGCCACTCGTCGCTGTAGCCGTCGCCCTCGAATAAGACTTTCTCGCTCCCTACAATGTACTCCCTGATTACATGCATGATGGCAATCTCTTTTTTCTCGCCTTTGTCAATCAGTGTATCCACATCATTTTTAAATGTTTTTAATGTTTCCGCAAGAATAGTGTTCAGCGCGGTCATCGCACTTGCGCAGTTCGCTGCAGAACCAACAGCACGGAATTCAAACTTGTTACCAGTGAAAGCAAACGGCGAAGTCCTGTTCCTGTCTGTGTTGTCCAAAAGTAGCTCGGGAATGCTCTTGTGAAGGTCTAATTTCAAGATGGCTTCATCCTGCTCGTCAAATTTAGAGCCTACCCTCTCTTTCACGTCACCCAGAACTTTGGTTAAATACTGGCCGATGAAAACAGATATAATTGCCGGGGGCGCTTCGTTTGCCCCAAGACGGAAATCATTTCCTGCGGATGCAATAGAAGCCCTTAAAACATCAGAATAGTCGTGCACTGCTTTAATGGTGTTCACAAAAAATGTGAGGAACATCAAATTGGTCTTTGGTGTTTTGCCAGGTGCAAGCAAATTGACCCCTGTATCCGTTGACATGCTCCAGTTGTTATGTTTGCCATTTCCATTGATGCCAGCAAATGGTTTTTCATGCAAGAGCACGCGTAGTTTATGGCGACGGGCAACTCTGTCCATGATATCCATTAGCAACAGGTTATGGTCAACACCCACGCTCACCTCTTCAAAGATCGGAGCGCACTCAAACTGTGATGGAGCCACCTCATTATGCCTGGTGCGCAATGGAATACCTAATTTATAACCCTCTTCTTCAAAATCACGCATAAATGCATATGTCCTTTCGGGAATTGAGCCAAAATAATGGTCTTCCAATTGCTGGCCTTTAGCCGGAGAATGGCCGAATACTGTCCTCCCACTCATGACTAAATCAGGGCGTCCATTATAGAAGCCCTCGTCGATGACGAAATATTCTTGCTCCCAACCCAGCGTGGCTGTAACTTTAGTAACATTCTTATCAAAATAGTGACACACGTCGACAGCGGACTTGTCCAGTGCTGCAAGCGCTTTTAGCAAAGGCGCTTTATAGTCCAATGATTCTCCAGTATAAGAAACAAAGATGGTAGGAATGCAAAGAGTTTTTCCATTCCCAATTTCCATTATGAAAATCGGTGAAGAGGGATCCCAGCCAGTGTAGCCACGTGCTTCAAAGGTTGCTCTCAAGCCACCGCT
>DATMMJ010000614.1:0-10212 GCA_035569795.1 Puia sp.
ACAGGAAGAAAAAATCCTTATTCAATTTATTTTGTTGAAGAAAATGGAGTAATAAAAGGATATAAACTATCCATATTCGGAACTGCGATCCCTTTCATCACGTATAATTTTAAATTCTGAACTTTTATGAAGTCCACATATCATCTGTATTATATATTGTCTGCGGGGCTAATGGTGATCACAGGCTGCAAGCAATCTTATAACCCGCCTTCAATAAATGCAAACAAGAACTACCTGGTAGTAGATGGATTTATCAATGCGGGTGCGGATTCAACCATTTTTACTTTGGGTCGTACAAGCAATTTGGATAGTCCAGCATCACCAAATTCTGAACTCGGCGCAACATTAGTCGTTCAGGGAAGTGGTGGATACTCATTCCAACTTAGCGAACTGGGAAATGGCAGGTACGGGGCAAGTGGACTGAATCTTGATCTCTCGCAGAATTACAGGCTGAGCATCGCCACTACAAATGGGTCAGCCTACCTTTCCGATTATTCAGCTGTAAAATCTTCTCCCCCCATGGACAGCGTTTCATGGCAGCTCATTGATGGCGGGGTAAATATTTATGCCAATACCCATGACCCTCTTGGTAACACAAGATATTACCGCTGGGATTATGTCGAAACCTGGGAAAACAGATCGCATTATGAATCTTTTTATCACTATGATCCAAGTACCAGGAGCATCTATATCGGCCAAGAAGTTCCGCATATTTGCTGGAGCAATGACAACTCCACGAACATCCTGATTGCCTCATCGGCAAAACTTACGAGTGATATCATATATCGCGCGCCCTTAACTTTTATCCCTTTAAATTCAATAAAAATATCCGTAGAATACAGCATCCTCGTGAGGCAATATGCGTTGACGGCTGAGGAATATAATTATTGGCAGACACTTCAATCCAGCACAGAAAAAACCGGCAGTCTTTTCGATCAGCAGCCATTGCAAATAACGGGCAATATCCATTGCACCACCAATCCGAATGAACTGGCCATTGGATATGTCGGCGCGGGTTCTGTTGTTGAGTCACAACGAATATTCATCAACAACTATCAGGTAGCACCATGGTTTTACGAGGATGGATGCCAGGAAGTACTTGTTTCTCCCGATCCGGACAGCTTGCAATTTTACAATAGTTTTGGCTTTGATCCGGTAGATGTAAAAACTATGGGGGGCGCAATTATCGCTTATTATTTTTCAGATAATCACTGCGTTGATTGTACTTTGAATGGGGGCACAAACATTAAACCTGGTTTTTGGCAATAATAAATTATGAATACGGCGAAATGAAAGATAAAAAATATGAAAAAAAGCTTGCGCATGTATAATACCGGTGTAAGGAAACAAAATTGCAAAACTGGATTAATACTAACTGTTTTTTTGCTTTTTGTTTTCTATTCCGGATTTTGTCAAAGGGAGGAGCTAAGCAATATAAAATCAGCATTTGAAAAATACAGCAGCAAATTTCTGCATGAGAAAGTTTTTGTCCATACCGACAAGTCTTTTTACACTGCAGGGGAGATAGTTTGGTTCAAGCTGTATACTGTAGAGGCAAGCTTTCACAAACCTTCGGACCTTAGCAAAATTGCCTATATAGAAATCCTCAACAGCGACCTGAAACCCGTACTGCAGGCAAAAATTTCCTTAAAAGAAGGGATTGGGAATGGTTCTTTGTTTATTCCGCTCTGGCTGAATTCCGGCGCTTATAAGATAAGGGCCTATACAAACTGGATGAAAAATTTCAGCCCCGATTATTACTTTGAAAAGGACCTTACGATAGTAAATACCCTGAAAAAACTGGGCCCTGCACGTGAAAATGAGGACTTGAAATATGACGTACAGTTTTTCCCCGAAGGAGGGAACCTGGTAGATGGTATTGAAAGCAAAGTTGCATTCAGGGTAACAGACCAAAACGGGAAAGGTATTGATTGCAAAGGATCGATCACAGATCAGGACAACAACACCGTTGTCGATTTCGGCTCACAGAAGTTTGGCATTGGCCAATTTTTATTTACTCCAGTCATCACAAAAAAATATAAAGCAATTGTCAGATTAGGCGATAACAATGCAGTGGTTGCCGAGATTCCACAAGTATATGATCATGGATATACTTTACAGTTAGCAGATTTGGACAGCGTCCATATAAAAGCGGTAATAAGGACAAATGGCCATCCCGACAACGAGGCCGTTTATTTGCTGGTACATACAAGACAAATGATCCGGGTTGCAGAAATACTTATCCTAAAAAATGGAAGTGCAGCCTTCGTCGTCAATAAGAATGATCTTGGCGATGGAATTTCTCAGTTCACGATTTTTAACAACAACAAACAGCCTCTGTGTGAAAGACTATATTTTAAGCGTCCTTCATCGCGATTGCTGATAAATGCAAATACGGACCAGGACGAGTATGGCCTGAGAAAAAAAATAAACGTTAATATTTTTTCACAGGACGAAAAACTCATCCCTGCAAAAGCAAATATGTCTGTGTCCGTTTTTTTGGAAGATTCCCTGCAATCCGCAGATGAAGTAGATATCTCCTCCTATCTTTTGCTGAGCTCCGACCTGGTTGGCAATGTAGAATCTCCCAGTTATTATTTCAAGACGACCGGCACGCAAAATGATCAGGCAATTGAAAACCTGATGCTGACCCACGGCTGGCGCAGGTTCAAATGGGAGGAAGTATTCAATAGTCAGGCTCCTTCTTTTGAATTCGCTCCTGAATATGAGGGCCATATCATTACTGGAAAAATTACAGACAAAAAATCAGGATCACCGGTTGAGGACATAACAGCTTATCTCACTGCGCCCGGTGAACATTACCAATTGGGTGCTGCCTTGAGCGATAGGCAAGGGAAGATACAGTTCGATATAAAAAAATTCTTCAATACTTCTGAAGTGATTGTTCAGGCCGTAGAAAATCAAAAGGACAGCATCTACCGCATCGATATTTTCACTCCATTTTCTGAAAAGTTTGCTGAATCAAAATTTCCGGTCTTTAATCCTTCGGAAAACTTACAAGACCTGTTATTGTCACGCAGCGTCAGCACACAGGTCTTAAATACTTACCAGTCTGACAATTTACAAAAATTTGTTGCACCAGAAACCCAGGACAGCACTGCATTTTACGGACAACCAGATAAAAAATATTTCCTAGATGATTATACGCGGTTCTCCACCATGGAGGAAGTGATGCGGGAATACGTGACTGGAATACTGGTCAAAAAACAGCGTGGAAAATTCCATATAAACATGTTGGACGAAACCTGGCGTGTTTTTTTTAATAATGACCCCATGGTGTTATTAGATGGCCTTCCGGTTTTCGATTTGGATAGGATATTCGCACTGGATCCGTTAAAAGTAAAAAAAGTGGAGCTTATTAGCCATCAATATTTTTTAGGGCCGATAGGTGCCAACGGCATCATCAGTTACAGCTCCTACAAAGGGGATCTGGCTGGTTTACAACTGGACCCGAATGCAGTGATACTGGAGTATGAAGGATTGCAATTGCAAAGAGAATTTTATTCTCCGGTATACGATACACCAAAACAAGCACAAACTCGCATGCCGGATTACAGAACCTTACTTTACTGGTCGCCCGACGTCAGCACAAACCAGAATGGCAGAAAACAAATTAACTTTTATAGTTCTGATAAACAGGGGAAATATATTTTGTTCATTGAAGGGATCACCCCGGATGGCAAAACGGGTAGTCAGCTTGTAAAATTTGATGTGACCAAATAACACTTCCAAAGCATTCAATATTTTATCATGCGCATAAAATATTTCTGGCACTATGGTGTACCGTCATATTCAATCCCCAATCCGGGTTTCCCGCTAAGTTGCACTCTCCCGAAATCATAATTAATACCCTTTGCAATATCTTGTTCTAACAACAAGGGGCCGTCCATGTCCACATAATCCAGCAATGGCAAAAGGTTTGCAATGGCCGCGCTGCCAACGGAGCTTTCGTTCATGGAACCAATCATTACTTTTAAGTTTAATGCTCTTGCCCGTTCAATCATCCTTAATGTCGGAGTGATGCCACCGCATTTTGTGAGTTTTATATTGATGCCATGAAAATGGCCTTCGCATTGGGCAACATCATTCTCATGCACGCAGGATTCATCAGCGATCAATGGCAATGGGGATTTTTCAAATAAAACTTTCATCCCTTCCCAATCATCTTTTGCCAATGGCTGCTCAATAAACTCCACGCCTGCCTCGTGCAATGCAGGAATTATTTGCAAGGCCTCTTGCACTGTCCATGCCGCATTGGCATCCACTCGAAAGACAGCATCAGTAGATTTTCGGAGTGCCTGCATGATCGCAATGTCTTCTTTGGTTCCCAATTTTATTTTGTAAATCGGCCATGGTTTTTCTTTTATCTTTGCGACCATTTTATCAATCGTGTCAATTCCGATTGTATAATCAGTTACCGGGCCTTTTGAAATATCGAGATTCCACAATCCGTACAATGGCATATGTTTGGTCTTTCCATATAGATCCCATGCAGCCATATCTAATGCACAAACTAAAAATGAATTATTCACAAACAGATGATGCAGGTAGTGCCAGTATCTTTCTGGCGAAGTGAATGCAAATTTTTCAATGAATATTCTCTTTTGTTCAATATCTTCCATCATTTTTTCGACGGTCGTGTTGTAGTAGGCAATGGCTGGAGCTTCGCCATAACCTTTAATACCTCTGTCTTCCAGCTCTACGATCAATGTCGGCTGATGGGTTTTAGTGCCTTTGGATATAGTAAAAGGATGCCGGAATTTTAGGTTGTAGTGCCAGTAGCGAATTTTCATTTGTCAAATTTAACAGAAAACTGAACCATCTTAGTAGTGTAAGAGCGTGGTAGAAAAATCTATAGCATGAGCCTAACTGGAAATTGCCATGGTTTGCAGAAGACACAACTAAAGACAATAGCTCAGCCCTATCCCTATTGAAATGCTGCCCGGTGCATCTTTGGATAGCTAAATCATTTACCTTCCTAACTTGGAATCGTAAAGTGCTTTTGCAGCGTGTACAATTGTTTCCAGGCCCTATCCGTTCTTGGGAGTGGTGATACAATAAAAAAAAGATAGGTTTTCTTTGCTGCGGCATTTGCCAAAACTTTCACTTCCATATTTAACTTCACGAGGGCTCCATCTGCAAAAACTCCAAATACGTTGAGCAAGGCGCTATAAATAATCTCATTACCCGGAGAGCTTTTTTTTCTTTCGATGACAACCGTTATTTTGGAAGTGTCTACCGAAAGCTTCCTGTCTTTGGCTGTGCTGGCGCACAAACCCTTAAAATAAAGCAAAAGATAATTTTTGATACCGCTTTGCGGGATGGAAGTCGTGTTGTCGAGTTCTGCAACAAATGCATAGGTGAAATAATTTGCTGAATCTTTGCTGAACATGCCTGGTGAAAAACGAAGTTCCTCTGCTCCTTTAAACGGGAAATTGGGTGCAAAAGCCGGAGGCAGCGCAAATCTTTCAAAAGTCCAATTGGATGGTTCTTTTAATAACTGCGGAGAATCCTTTTGCGCTTGAGCAACAAGTGTAATCGACAGAATAAAAATAAGAGTTGCATACCATTTTTTCATAGAACGAATGTATAGGATTTCGGTGGCAGTGCTTTGCTCAAATCTAATCTTTTCCACCAGTGGTCGGGTTTTTCACCGATTGGGTTGTTCAAGCCTTTTTTTGGTTAGGGAAGACAATACACGATTGCAAAAATATAGCTAGGCATTGAATTGGCTAAGGTGATGGTCTGCGTGTTTGTAAGCCCAATGACCTATTTGTTCTACCGTCATTTTCCCAAAAAACGGATGCAAGAAATCATCGTTAGAAAAATGCTCGTATCCTTTAATCAGGTCAATCCATTTCTTCTTTCCGACGGCTACATCCAAGCCGTTTTCAGTAACCTTAAATGCAGGAACAGTGGGCAAATTCCTTTTCAATGGCGCATCTTTAAGGATATCTTTTAAAGCCATTTTCCCAAACACCTTGCCGAGCAATGATTGTTTATATTTATTCTTTCCTAAGGCCATTTCCTCAAACTGCGTGCAATGCTTCAGCATCTGCGAAACATTCATTTTGCCCCATTGGGCCTTGCTGTTTTCATTAAGCGTATTGATCCTGTTTATCAATTCATCCATTGTTGCTTTATCAAATATTGTTTTCATATTTTCATATCATTTTGAATATCTTTTGATGATGCCGAAGTATTTCTTAGCCACCAAGGCACAAAGACACGAAGTAAAACGGACAGTTTATGCCATTTCCCAGACAAAAATATCACATACAGGGCTTATATAAAATGATTTTGTTTTTTATGTTCATGGTTTTTTGGGCTGATATATTCACCTCGGTAGCTTGCATTGCTATAACCCCATTTGTCCACGTCTTTATTATTCCTGCGGACACCTATTTTATAATCTCGCCCTTGCTGACATTATCTATTACATTTGACTGAGCGCCCCAAAGTTTGTTAAACTCATTTTCTGTACGGCCAACCCATGATTTCATCATCATATTGGGTATGGTATATCCACTAAAAAATATAACATGACAGAAAGTAAAATCTTTTAGTAGGTTTTTTAATTGTCCTTGCTGCCATGGTTCGAGTTCTGAGGCTGACCGAGAATAGATATTGCGATTAATTTGATTGATCATGCATTTCGCCATTGAGCATCATTTGATGACTGCGACAATTATTAGGTAAAGTTGAAAAATGAAAATAAAGCATTGGTACTTAAAGTTGACCTGCCGGGTGACGAGGAATTCCTAACCAGTCTGAAATAGCTTTTTTGTTATCAGTTGTACACTCGTCATTTTCCCCTCTATACAAAAGCATAATATGTATTCTTTCCGCTGCCGGGATAAATAGTATCTAAAACAAATTTTTTTTCACAATAATTATAAAAAAATGTACAGTTATTACTATTTTTAATGCCAATCATTTACAGGCTGGCGTCATTTCGCAAACATGAACTTTTCGTGTTTCTAAATCCTTAAGATACAAAATTGTACAGGCTGCTAAAATGCTTGCCAGATAAGAATTTGCGAGGTTTTGGAGTTTGTTGGTTCGGATCAGGAACACAGGTATACGCTTCCACTCCCGAAAAAGATGAATTGAATTTCATAGGATAGAGCGCGCCAAATCCTAAAATACTCAGGATTTATAAATAATTCAGAAAATGAATGAGGAAACTCCAGATAATTTGTCAAATATTCAGCCAGAAGACCTACCTGACGAAAATAATTCTCAACAAGAAATAAAAATTATTACTCCAAATCAAGAAACAGAAATCATGGAAGTGCATCATCACCCCGATCTACATCATAAACCTAAGCACCTGAAAGAATATCTTCTTGAATTCCTAATGATTTTCCTAGCTGTTACATTAGGCTTTTTTGCAGAAACAATCAGAGAGAAAATTTCCGAGAATCATCGTGAAAAAGATTATATCGTCGGGCTCATCAACAATGCACAATCTGATATTTCAAATCTGAATGAACTGATCAGTGCAAATGAGCTGGAAGTAAAAGGGATTGACTCTTTGATGAGGATATCGAAAAATAATTTTATGAACATTCCCGTTCAGGATTCGATCTTTTATTTTGCAGTTAAATACACGAGCAATTTGCACATCTTTACTTATAATGATTTGACATTAGTTCAATTGAGGAATGCTGGTGGATACAGCCTTATTAAAACTGACAAGGTTGCTGATACCATTGCGCAGTATGAATACAAAAATAATAACATCTTACTTCAGGAAAGATTTTATACAGATTCGTATTTACAGACCTGGAGCTGTTTAAAACAAGTCTTTGACGGAAGCCTTTCTGGGAAATTCTTTCATGAGTATGACTCAACAAACAAGATACCATCTGACATGCATGTTTTAGCTACCAGGGATGAAGAAAAAATGCTTTTGCTTTATAGTAACTATTGGACCTTCGCAGGTACGCTTAATGGCTACAATAACATGCTGAAAGAGCATTTGAAATACCTTGAAGGATTTATTATTTTTTTGAAACGAACTTACAATATGGGTAAGGCTGATTTATAGCAGAGCCCACCACCGTGGTTCGTGACCCTAGCCTGAGCAGAGTCATTCGGGATTATCCTTCACCTCCCAGTTCTTCTTCATCTGGTTCCTGGTAATATTCTAATGCATTTGGTTCCAACAGCACTGTATAATTGATATCCAATCCAGTTATCTTTTTAAGAATTTCCGGCGATGAATTACCTGGGTTGAATTTTACTACTAATGTATGGTCGCGGTTATTTTCATCCATCTCCCAATCTGTCAGTTCTAATTCTTCGTGTGTTATTCCCAACAGATATGCCAGTCTTTCGTTTTTTTCATATGCATGGCTTTGCAGCCATTCTTGTTTTATGCTACTCATAATATTGGTAATTAAGGTTTATGAATAGTTGCCAGGAAATGACGCCTGTGTGCTGTGCTTAGCAAATTTTTAATCCTTCCAGTAGCATATCCTTTTTATACCGGCTTTGGATCCTTTGCATCGTTAGATTTGAAATCAGGCCTTGCTTTGCTATTTGGAAGTAATTTACGAAATATGGTTGCAAATATGATTTTGAGGTAATTAATTTTTCGTCTCAGCGGGGTCTTCCGCTTCATGGATTTAAAATAGCAGAGATTATCGCCATGACCAAACTGAGGTAGAAATATTCTCGGTCAGGCTCTTCTCACAAACCACGTTTCGTCTACATTAACGCAACAGGTCGATTAAACCATTCACCAAGCTCAAGGTTAGGGCGAGGGGCGTTTATCCTTATTTTGATTTGTAACGCCCTAATTAGGGGAAACAGTTCCCCAAAAGTTTTAGTTGCCTGCACTTCCTTTCTACTACCAGCAGGCCTTTGATGTATTGGCACTTTCTTTGAAACGGGATAGATATTATTTCAATATTAAATTCTGAATATGACTTTTCTAAAATGCACAGCAGCGGCTTTGGCTTTATGTTTAAGTTTTGCCGCATGTAACAGCGATTCCTCCAGTTCCCCATCTTCAACAAGTGGTACTGACAGTTCAAAAAATGCCATGGCCTCAGACTCTTCCATAAAAGACACAACTGCAAAAAACGCGTCTTCCACAGCTGGCGCAAAAAAGAAAAAATTGAAGCCTTCCTTAGGGGAAATAGCTTCTTCAACAAATAAAAAATATACAAAGGATAAATCTGGTGTTTACGATAATGCAGAAGTGATGCCTTCTTTTAAAGGCGGTTCATCTGGTATAGGAGATTACGTGACCAGTAATCTGAACGTGCCACAAAGCGCCGCAGACGATTCCAAAGAAGGAACTATAAAAGTGATGTTTATTGTAGATGAAACCGGCAAGGTTGTAAATGCCCACACAATGGGGACAAAATTAGGCGACGGGCTTGATGAAGAAGTGGTACGCGTGGTTTCCTCAATGCCAAAGTGGACGCCAGGAACTATACATGGCAAGCCTGTAAAAGTAAGCCTCGAACTTCCTATCGTATTCAAGGCTGAGGAGTGAACGGGACATTCTGTAAAAAGTTAACGCACATGCGTACCCGAATGCTAACAGCAATGAAGATAGTTACTTTGTTATTTTTAGTCTTTTAATCAAATAGTCGTAGGCTTTTTGAACAGTGGTTAGCGTTTCCAGTTGATCATCGGGGATCTTGATTTTAAATTCTTCTTCAAATGCCATAACAAGTTCTACCATATCTAAATCATCCGCTCCAAAATCTTTTGTAAAACTAGTTTGCAATTTTATGTTCTCTGCTTTAACTGAGAATTGTTTTGAAGCAACTTTTCTGATCCTCGTCAAAAGTTCTTTTTTAGTTAAGGTATCCTCAACTTGGTTCTTTTGTGTTTCGGTTTGAAAGCTTGCAGCTTTAATCATGTAACCAGAACTTGCTCTATCAAATGCCTTTGCCTTTATTGAAAAAGCAATAATACAGCTTAAGACCAGTATGGTCACAGTGGAGTACAGTTTATAATTTCTCATTTTGTCTGAATATCTGCGTGCTGACAACAGTCAATAATTATCGATCAATATTAGAACTTACTAGACTCTTCCCGAACTATGTACGTAGCTTTTCAATTCTTCATTGAAATCTTTTTGCTTAATGAGATCTTCCAAACCTATATGCATTCTATATCGCCAGTAATTTTTCGGGTTGGCGGGTATATTTATGCGCTCATCGTGCG
>DATMMJ010000615.1:0-5712 GCA_035569795.1 Puia sp.
TGGCATACCACCGCCAAGTGCTTTGCCAAGCAATACCATATCCGGCACCAGGCCAAATCTTTCAAAGCCCCACATAGTCCCTGTCCGGCCGAAGGCCGTCTGAATCTCGTCAAGTATTAACAATGTGCCGGTTTCGCTGCATTTTTTTCTTAACGCTTGCATCCATAATAACGTTGGCGCATATACGCCTTTTTCGGCTTGTATGGTTTCTGCGATCACACATGCCGTTTGACTTGTGATGTTTTCTAAAGATTTAATACTATTGTAATCCAGATGCAGGATATCCGGCAATAAGGGGCGGAATGCATTGCGCCAGTTTTCATTGCCGATAATGCTCAGTGCACCTTGGGTTGAACCATGATAGGAATCTTTAAAAGCGACGATTTGTGTTTTTCCGGTCGCGCGCTTTGCCAATTTCATCGCACCTTCCACTGCCTCGGCACCTGAATTGGTAAAGTATACCGAATTCAGGGTCGAAGGAAGGCTTTTGGCGAGCAGCGTAGCAAACTGTACTTGCGGAGATTGGATAAATTCTCCGTACACCAGCACATGCAGGTACTCATCTGCCTGCTTTTTAATAGCCTCGACCACTTTTGGATGCCGATGGCCGGTATTACAAACACTTATGCCGCCAATAAGGTCAAGATATTTTTTCCCCGCAGCATCATATAAATAAAGGCCTTCCGCTTTTACAATCTCCAGCGAAAGTGGCGAGGAAGAAGTTTGTGCTATATGCGTGAAAAATAGTTCGCGATTATTCATTTGCGCAAATGTCGCGAAGAATTCGGGATATTTGAGGGGCGAAAAGCCGACGCGCAAGGCGAGGGAGTCGAGACGTGGCATACGCGGCTCCTTTGTCTGAATGTATAATTCAGATCGACACTTGCAAAGTCCAAAACATTCAAGGAGGTCATGGAGACCTTAGCAACTTACACATGGTGTAGGACGCTTCACAGAATTTCAACCCTAGTGGGTGACACTATGACGGTAAAGAGAGCACAAATGATCGTAATATAAAAACTTCTGGTATGGCAACGATACTCCCGGTTGAAGGTGTAAGTCCAAAATTTGGCAAAAACTGCTTTGTTGCGCCCAATGCTACGGTGGTTGGCGATGTGGTCATGGGTGATGAGTGCAGCGTGTGGTTTAACACAGTTATTCGAGGCGACGTGAACAGCATAACTATCGGCGACAAAGTGAACATCCAGGACGGAGCGGTGATCCATTGCACGTACCAGAAGGCCAAGACTGTTATCGGCAACAATGTATCTATTGGCCACAATGCGATCGTGCATGGGTGCATCTTGCATGATAGTGTGCTTGTTGGAATGGGTGCGATCATCATGGACAGCGCCGAGGTTGGCAGCAATTCCATTGTCGCTGCCGGAGCGGTTGTGCTGGAAGGCACCAGGATTGAAGCGGGTTCTATTTATGCGGGTATCCCGGCAAAAAAGGTGAAAGACATATCTGAGGAGCTTATCAGCGGCCAGATAGAGCGGATTGCTAATAACTACATTCATTATGCCGGATGGTTTAAGCAAGCCAATACGCTATGATCCTCTGCGCCCAGAGGTAGGACCGATGTGGGAAATTACTTTTGCCCCCATATTGCAAATACTGAATAATATTTGTAAGTTTAATCCGTTTTATAGCAATTCCCATGAAGACTGGCAAAACGATAATGTCTCTCCTATTAGTTTCTACAATCATTTTCACCAGCATTTCATGCAGGCTTATCAATAACGTCTTTGGGCCAAAGTACGGATGCCCAAGCAACGGCAAGAACGTTGGTGCGGAAAGGATATTGAGCGGCGAAAAAGTTCCTAAAGCGCCCAGATTTAAATCTTAAAATTCGATTTCCATTATAAACAATCCTAAATCCACCCTCTATGAGCCTTACTTTACGCACCGACTTTGGTTGCACAGAAGCAGTTATTGATGACGATTGCGGCCTTAAAAGATTTTATGAAGTGGCCAACATTCTTTCCGATGACCTTGATATTAAATTCACCCAAAAAACCGATGATTTCGATTCGCTGATGTGGGACTTTATGTTCAAAGGCCACACGCTTACCTTGCATTACAACATTTACACGGGCATTTCCATTTACCCGAGAAAATTCCGCGAAGCGCCGAGAAAAGATAACGACGCAGTAGTTGAAGTTGCAAAATTTCTAGAGACTAAACTGATGATCAACACGGCAAGAAAATACATGTCATAAGACTAATATTTTTTCTCGTCGATGGAATCGAGAATATTGCAATAACTCACATAACGATCAGCATAAATCAAGCCCTCATCGAGGGCTTTTTTTATTGCGCAGCCAGGTTCATCTACGTGCAAGCAATTGTTGAACTGGCAACCGGAAAGGCGTTTACGCATCTCTGGAAAAAAATGCGATAGTTCCTGTTTTGAAATGTCTATCAATCCAAATTCCCGCATGCCTGGTGTATCGATGATCTGGCCGCCAAAAGTAAGGTCATACATCTCGGCAAATGTGGTGGTATGAATCCCTTTGCCGCTCCAGCCGCTTACTGCATGCGTTTTAAGATTGAGCTCAGGAAAGAGATAGTTGATATAAGATGATTTCCCGACGCCAGAATGGCCGCTGAGTAAAGTGATTTTATCTTTTATCAAATGGGTTATTTCTTCCACGCCCATTGCATCTTGAAGGCTTGTTAAGAGTAAACGATAACCTACCGATGCATACATTTCTTTCCACTCTTCAAATTTTTCCATTTCCTTTTTTTTGTAGATATCTGCCTTATTCAGAACAATAAAAGCAGGTACTTGGAAGGATTCACAAGCAACTAAGAACCGGTCAATAAAACCCTGTGATGTTCTCGGCTCTTTCAGAGATGCCATTAGCAGGCACTGTTCCACATTTGCCGCAATAATGTGATTCCGCATTTTGTGGGCAGGCGATTGGCGATTGATGTAATTACTACGGTTGTATATCTCCGTTATAATGGCTGAATGCTCCATTTCATTTTCTGGCTCAATCTCAACTTCATCACCAACAGCTATGGGGTTCGTGGATACAATTTCATCGAGTTTAAAAATGCCCTTCAAGCGTGCGTTCCAGAACGCGCCTGATTTTGTCTTGACAGAATACCAACTGCCTGTTGATTTATACACTTTACCTTGCATGCGTTTTCGTTTAGACACACATTACACTAATAACCACCAAAAAACATCCTAAAAGATTTGACACCTGGTTTCTCAGCTACCCCGCCCGAGGGCTACCCACAATCCCATCTTGGAATCAGACGCTCAACCAGAACGCAAAGGGGTGAGTAGAAAAACCAATATTAAATCATAGTCACTTCTGCCGCTCCCAGAATAATATTTTCAAGTACTAAGAACATTCGGTCATACCAAAAAATATCAACAGGGCCTGTGTTCAAATCCGCAGCGATAAATATAAATCTTTACGGTCAGTTTGAATGCACAAGGTAGCATCGCTGCAATCTGTAGCTGGACAATCAAGGGAATTTTCTGAATATTGTGAAGCGCAAAATCATTTCAAGCAATAAAAAGGTGGCTGCCGCTAGTGCGAATGGCAGGAATTTTTCCGTATATTTCTTATAGGCTGTAATCTCGATTTTCGATTTTTCGAGCTTGTCAATTTCAGTGTAAATATTTTTCAGGCTCGAATCGTCTTTTGCGCGGTAATATTTCCCTCCTGTTTCATTAGCGATTTGCGTAAGCAGTTTTTCATCAATATTGATTTTCTCTCTCTGCATAACAACACCATTTGAAGTTTGCACCGGAACCGGGGCAAAGCCTTCTGTTCCAACCCCAATCGTATACACACGCACTCCAACAGATTTCGCTATTTCTTTTGCAGTGTTTGGATCAATCAGTCCGCCATTATTTTCCCCATCAGTCAATAATATAACTACCCTGCTTTTAGACGGCGAAGACCTCAGCCTGTCAACGCTTGTAGCAAGACCCGAGCCAATAGCGGTACCGTCTTCGAGCAAGCCGCTCTGTACATTGTATAACTGTGATTTCAGTACGTTACGATCTGTTGTTAGCGGGCACATAGTAAAGCTTTCTCCTGAAAATATCACCAGTCCAATTCGGTCTGTCGGGCGGTTGTCAATAAAAGTGGAAGCAACATTTTTCGCCGCTTCAATGCGGTTGGGTGTAAAATCCTGCGCGAGCATGCTTCCGCTGATATCGATGCACAGCATGATATCGATACCTTCCCCATTAACCAACTGCTCGTCATTTTTAATTTGCGGGCGCGCCAGCGCAAATACCAAACTTACGATTACCAATAGACGCAAAATAAAAAGTACATGCCGGAAGATATTTTTCCAGGATTTAGCGCCCTTCAGGTTTTTCACGGTAGAAATAATTAAAGAAGCTTCTCCACGATTGGTTTTCCGGAAGTACCAAAAAGTCACTAGTGGTATCAACAGGAACAACCCAAAGAAACCGGGGTAAGCGAAGCTGATATGTTGGAACCAATCGTACAGCACTATTTTTCTATTGTATTTAGAAGTTCTACGGATGATTTAATGATGTCAAAGTTTTGTTCATTCTCATTTTCTCCTGGCTGGTATTTGGCGAACTTCACAAAATCGCTCATTCGTAAAGCCTGCACCATTTGCGAGAACTGTTCCCTTGAAATATTTAAATCCTTTAGTTGCAGGATCAGTTCCTCATTTGTTTTGACCATGGTGGCTATCTGCAATTTTCGCAAAACAAATAATCTCAAGATGTCGTTCAGGCGGATGTAATATGATTTTACCTGTCCGTTTTTTGTGAATTGTTGTTTTTTCAATTCTTCCAAGGATTTGATAGCTTCTTCAAACGGAGTTAACCGGGAAACTTCTTTTCGTTGTTCGACTTTTTCAGTCTTTTTTCTTGTCATAAAATAAATCACAATGAACACCGCAACAAGCGTTACGGCTGCCACTGACCATACAATATATTTTGCAAACGGGTTGCGGACATCAAGTATATCTTTAATATCATGATAATCCTGTTTTGGGTCCAGTGGCTTGAATGTTACATTTATTGGAATTGAATCGGCGAAAAAATCTTTTCCGTCAACAGCCAGAGGCAAAGGTCCAATACGCTGCATTCCGGAATCGAAGCTGGTAATTATTATAATCTGATGATAAGATTTTTCGGTTTCAGTAATGGAAGAGTCAATTTCCCTTTTTTCTACAATCTCAAAATGCGGGATGGAATCTATATGAAACCAGGAAACGTGCAAGCCCAACGATACTTTTGCATCCAGCGTCAATTGTATCTGCTCACCAATCAATATTTCCTTTTTGTCAACCGAAGCGTTTATTGTGACGGTGCTTTGCGCAAATGTAGATCGGGTGCAAAGTAGCAAAGCCGCAATCCATACCGTATGTAGTTTCGTTCTTCCCATTGACTATGCCGGCCGGTTTCGTCCAATAAAAAACTTCTTCAGCACTTTTACGTAGTCTTCATCCGTGCGTATGTGCAATAAATCGCAGCCTGCCTTCAGAAAAACTGTTTTGCAATTTTCAGTGGCAGAGAGAAATTTCTGCTGATAATTGTTCCTGACTAAGTAATCATTTGTATCAATCCATTGGAAATCGCCAGTTTCTGCGTCTTCCACTTCAAGCAAGCCAGCCTGAGGCAATTGCATATCCATCTTATCATACACTTTAATGCCAGTGATGTCATGTTTTTTCCCTGAGACTTTTAACGCTTCATCA
>DATMMJ010000616.1:0-3090 GCA_035569795.1 Puia sp.
TGATGCATTAAATCAAGTGAACCGCGATATTATGTTCAGTTTTTGTCAGTATGGTATGGGTGATGTATGGAAATGGGGTGCGGAAATTGGAGGCAATAGTTGGCGCACTACTGGAGACATTAATGATTCATGGGCTTCTATGTCAGCCATTGGATTCAGCCAGGATACACCTGCTGGTTATGCGCGGCCCGGGCACTTCAATGATCCGGATATGCTGGTCGTTGGCAAGGTAGGCTGGGGACCGAGCCTGCATAATACGCGGCTTTCCCCGGACGAGCAGTACGCGCACATAAGCTTATGGTGTCTTTTATCCTCCCCCTTACTCATCGGCTGCGACATGAGCCAACTCGATGATTTCACTTTGAGCCTTTTAACGAACGACGAAGTGCTTGCTATTGATCAGGATGCACTTGGAAAATCGGCAAGAAAAGTTTTTGAAAAAGATAAGATTCAGGTTTGGGTAAAAGACCTCTCCGATGGGACTAAGGCAATTGGCATTTTTAACCTGGACGATAAAGGAGCAAAAACTACGATTAACTTTTCGGATATAAAAACCCCAATGGTGGTTTCGCTCCGTGATGTATGGAGACAGGAAAATATCGGCAACTTTAAAAATTCTTTTACTGCTTCTGTCCCACCTCATGGTGTGGTGCTTCTCAAAACCCATACCCTACTGAAGTAAGTAGACTACGGGAAAGAAAAAATTTTTTGTTGAATATTAAGGCATTATTTTTGTTGATGTTTAAACTTTAAAATTAAAAACAATGAAAAGAATACTTTACGTTTCCACAGCAGTTGCAGTTTCAGCAATTGCTGTCATGGCTTTTAGGCCAGTAAACAACCAGGCTCCTCATGCAACGAAAACTGAAAGCTCTTTTGCACCGGTTGCAACCAAGTGGCTCATAGATAAAGTACATACCAATGTGCTGTTTTCTGTAACCCATCTGGTGGTCTCAGATGTAGAGGGGAAATTCAAAAGCTTTGATGGTAGCTTGGAAAGCGATAAACCAGATTTTTCCGATGCTAACATATCATTTATTGTGGATGTCAGCTCTATAAGCACCGACAATGACCAGAGGGACAATCACCTCAAATCTGATGACTTCCTTAATGCTGCAAAATTCCCTCAAATCAAATTTATGAGCACCTCCTTTCAGTCTGCAGGTGGAAATAAATACAAACTGAGCGGCAACCTGACCATACGCGATGTAACAAAACCCGTTACCTTTGACGTCACTTTTGGAGGAATAGCTAATGCCATGGGGGGCACGCATGCCGGCTTCAAAGCAAAAACTACAATCAACCGGTTCGACTACAATTTAAAATGGAGCGCAACCACAGAAGCAGGCGGCCTGGTGGTTGGTAAAGATGTAGATATCACGATCAACGCGGATTTCAAGAAATCATAAAAAAATATCCTCTCCCAAATCAAAAAGCAACTCCATTACTGAAGTTGCTTTTTTTATAACCGTCCCTTACAATATCTTAAGTATGCTTATTTTGCTCGTTGTATTTCTTTTCAGCATCTTTTGCTTTTTCAAAATCAAGTACCACTCCATTAATACAAAAGCGCAGTCCTGTCGGCGGAGGGCCATCATTGAACAGGTGGCCCAAATGTGATTTGCATCTTCCGCACATCACTTCAGTTCTTTGCATCCCATAACTGTTGTCTTCTGCATAAATAATGCTTGTCTTGCTGATAGCTTCATAAAAGCTGGGCCAACCGCAGCCGCTATCAAATTTTGTATCGCTTTTAAACAGGGCGTTGCCACAAACCGCGCAATAATAGGTGCCTATTTCTTTTGATTTTTCAAACTTACTTGTCCAGGGCCGTTCAGTACCTTTTAGCCGCGCTACATCATAAACATCTTTTGGCAACAGCTTTTTCCATTCATCATTGCTCAATTCAACCTTCGAAGTGTCATTTCGCGAATACTTTGGGTTGGTTGCTTTTTTTACGGTATCCATATTTATTGTTTTCTTGTTACTGGAAGATTGAGAATAGGTGCAATGTTGCATTGCAAGGCTCAAAAGAATAATGCTGAAGTTTCTGATTAAACTGTTCATAATATTTTTTATACAACAAATATACGGGGTAAGGGTTCGCTTGGTTTGTCCGCATGGCGACAAAAAATGATGCTTAACTATTTCTTGGCTGATTGGAGTTGGTTCTTAAGGGACCCTGAGTTTCTGTAAAATAAAAGGTTGTTGTTTGGATATTCGCCATTTTTATATAGGTTTGTTAACTTTCAGCTTAAGCTAGTAACTAAACATGTTCAATCTAATATTATTCGGGCCGCCCGGAAGCGGAAAAGGGACACAATCAGAAAAGCTAATATCAAAGTATGGCTTAAAGCACCTAAGCACGGGAGATTTGCTTCGTTCAGAGATTTCGGGCCAATCACCGCTTGGACTTGCGGTGCAAAGCCTTATGGGGGAAGGTAAGCTCGTCCCGGATGAGATTGTAATTGAAATGATAAACTCTGCGCTGGACAATACTCCGCATGTAAATGGCTTTTTGTTTGATGGTTTTCCTAGAACCACCGCCCAGGCAGAAGCATTGGATAAGCTGCTTACCCAAAAGGGCACGCAGATTGATATCGTCCTTGCCTTGCAAGTTAGCCACCATGAGCTCATCAAAAGATTATTGAACCGTGGCCGCACCTCAGACAGGAGCGATGATGTGAATGAAGAAGTGATCGATGCCAGAATCAGTGAATATGAAAAGAAAACGGCTGCGGTAGCCGAGCATTACAAACAATTTGGCAAAGTGGAATATGTTAAAGGGGAAGGCGGCATCGACGAAATCTTTGAATTACTTTGCAAACGGATAGATGCAAAGAAAGTTGCCTGATCTTATTTCATCTCACCGGGTATCACCTCAATCAAGACTTTTCTACCCTTTCTTAAAACGCCCATCTGCATTTTCTGCCCCATTGATTTTTCATCAAGCTGTTTGTGCAGGTCATCTACGGAGGCAATTGGATGGCGATTGAATTCCACGATGATATCACCTACGAGTATTTCATTGTTGCTCAAGGGCTGATCAGCCAGCACTTCAAACACATATACTCCGGTTTTCTTCTCCAA
>DATMMJ010000617.1:0-5050 GCA_035569795.1 Puia sp.
AGAGATTACCCTAAACAGAAATTAAGATTGGATGTCTTGTTCGTGACTCTGAAGGATACAGCGATGACAAAGGGCTTGCACGATGTGTTTACAAAATTTGAGGACCTCCTTTTCATTGAAAAGAAAATCATGGGTTCCCTACACAAATTCGACGACTATGATGACCCCGTAATAAAAATGGAGGCAGAGCGCATGGTAGAAGATGAAGTGATCCCACGGACCGCGACGTTAATAAATGAACTTGCGGTCATCGTATCACACCTCAAAGGCATCAGAATCCAACAGAATGTTGACCTGGATCATTCTTCCATGCTTCTGAGAACGCTGCTCTCCGTGCTGGTATTTACTGTTATCTGCACTGCCATTTTTCTTTCCGTCTATATGACCAGAGTAATCCTTAGCCCTATCCAAAAGATCGGACAAATTTTAAATAATCTGGGTAAAGGGATCATCCTCAAAGTAGACCACAAAGCTAGAAAGGACGAGATCGGGGATATGATCCGTTCTGTTAACCATCTTTCGGAAAAGTTGCTGGCCGCAGCGACGTTTGCCCGGGAAACAGGCAACCGGAATTTTAATATGCCCTTTAAGCCGCTTAGCGAACAAGACACATTGGGCAAGGCCCTTCTTTGTATGCGGGATGACCTGAAGACTAGCGAAACGGAATTAAAGGCCATATCTGCAGACTTGAGTAAAAAAGATCAGTTGCTTGAGGGTGTGGCCTCGGCAACTCATGAATTGATAAGTAATAATGGTCTTGAGGTGGCTATTGGTAAATCTATTAAGTTTCTGGGTTTAAAAATGCAGATGGATGCAGTGAATGTCTACAAAATTAATACGGAATACGCAAATGTCGCAGAATCCGCCTGTCAATTGGTGCGCTGGACTAGGCTAACCAATGAAATCGAATTCAACGTGCCCGAGTTCCAGAATTATTCTGGTTTTCCACTTTTAATGGCGGTGCTAAAGAAAAATGATATATATCATAGCCTTACCAAAGATCTGCAAGATGTATCACTAAAAAAATCCTTCGAGGGCAGGCAAATAAAGTCTGTGGTGGCCCTTCCTGTATTTGTAATGGATAAATTTTGGGGATTTGTTGGATTTAATGACAATCAAACTGAGCGGGCTTGGACCACCGTAGAATTTTCCATACTTAAATCATTTGCAGTTACACTCGGCTCAGCCATTGAGCACAAGCAGATGGAAGAACAGCTGGTTACCGCAAAAGAAAAAGCGGAAGCTGCCAGTACCGCCAAGAGTGAATTCATGGCCAATATGAGCCATGAATTGCGCACCCCGATGAATGGGATCATCGGGTTTACGGATCTGGTATTGACTTCTGAGCTGCAAAAAACCCAAAGGGAATACCTCCAAAATGTTGGGAAATCGGCCAATAATCTGCTCAGTATTATCAATGACATTCTTGATTTCTCTAAGATGGAGGCAGGCAAGCTAACTATTGAAAATACCGATTTTAAACTAACCGAACTTGTCGAGGAGACAGTGGATATGCTGACCATAAAAGCCGCAGAAAAGAATACGGAGATCATTTGCTCCATCGACCCGCTATTGCCTCGGAGATTCTGCGGAGACGAGGTCCGCATCAGACAAATAATGACCAACCTGATCGGCAACGCCATCAAGTTCACTGATGGAGGCGAAATCTTTGTAACGATTGAAAAAGCAAAACCTTTGTATGAAAAAAATAACAAAAAATATCTTGATATAGAAATATCCGTAAAGGACACAGGTATCGGTATTGCTGCAGAAAAACTGGTGACCATATTTGAAAGTTTTACGCAGGCCGATTCCTCAACGACCCGTAAATTTGGCGGTACTGGTCTTGGTCTTACTATTTCCAAGCGGCTGGCTGAATTAATGAATGGAAACCTGCAGGTAAAAAGCAAAGTGGGCAGTGGCAGCATTTTTACCCTTCAGCTTGCCCTGGAAGTCATTGACGGGAAACCACGCGTTGCGCCCGCTTCTAAAGGTTTACTGCGGGAGGTACTGGTGATTGATGATAATATTACCAATTGTAAGTTGATGCAAGGAATTTTCCAGTATTTGGATATTGGCTGTACAATTTGTTACAGCGGTCCGCAAGCGCTGGAGTTAATTAAAAACGCAATCGCTGGCAACCGGCATTTTGATCTAATAATAACTGATCATCAAATGCCCGGCATGGATGGGATTACGCTCGTCAAGGAAATAAAGAAAATAATGAAGGGACCCCTAGAGCCATTTATTCTCATGTTGTCTTCCCTGGAAAAAACAATGATCCAACAGGAGGCTGAGCAGATTGGTATTGACAAATTCCTGTCGAAGCCTGTAAAATTAAATGAACTTGTCAATCTGCTGTCCCTTCTTTTTGAAAAATCCCATTTGCAAAATGATCCGCATGCACAAGTACCAAAAATTGGAAAATTCTTTCAGCGCAAAAAGATATTGGTGGCTGAAGATAATACTTTGAATATGTTGCTAATCTCGGAAGTGTTGGGAAAAATGGGTCTGGAAGTCATTAAGGCCGGAAACGGTGAAGAAGCCCTTGCTATGCTGACTGAGCATGATCCCGCAATGATATTTATGGATATAAATATGCCGGTAATGGATGGCTATATCGCAACACAGCGGATACGGGCTCTTCCCTGGCCCCAGTGTAATATTCCCATTATCGCCTTGACTGCCGACGCGATGAAAGAAGACAAAGACCGTTGCCTGAAAATAGGCATGAATAGTTTCATATCCAAACCCTTCCGATTAAATGAAATGGAAGCGGTTCTGAAAAAGTATATGAGAAACGCTCTGGTGACAACATAAAGAAATGGCAGCGTCTTCGTTAAGAGCGTCTCGCAAGCATCTTCAAAAAATAGTATAGGCTCTCCCCAGATATGTTTGTAGAACGCTTGCGATTTTTCGTACTCTTCGGGTATTGGAGTTCCAGTATGGAAAGTGTTATCTGCGGCTACACATGCCTGTTAAGGTCATATTTTTTCTGTCTTTTATTATTTCTTCTGGACCTCATAGCGTAACTGGACTGTGCCGCCCGAAAAATTCTTTGTCTCGATCAGTGTTAGATAAATTCTCTGCTTTAAAATATTGACCATGGACATTCCCTGTCCAAGGATTACAGGGATAACAGACATAGTCAGTTCGTCGATTAGGTCTAGATCGAGCAATGAAGTTAGCAAATTTGTGCCCCCATATACGGCAATATCCTTTCCGTCCTGTTTTTTGATTTGTGTCGCTGCCGCATGGATATCCCCTTTGAGCAAAGTAAAGTTTTTGTCCGCCGTTTCGAGGGTGTTTGAGAATACATAGTTCCTGATGCCCGCGAACGTGCCAAAGCCCGATCGCAAAAGTTTATCATAGGAATTTCGTCCAAAGAAAAAAGTATCGAATCTTTCCATATGCCCTGCAAAGTCAAAGTCTTTATCCATCACTATCCAATCGTATTCGCAACTTGAGCCTTCGATGTACCCATCGAGGCTCATCGCAAAGCCACCAATTAATTTGCGCATTATTATTATTTTAAAATGTCCTGTAAAATTTCGACCATTTCCCTCAGACATGGGCCTCAGGGTCGTGGGCCCAAATTTAAATGTTAAAGACAAGCCTAGCCGGCTTTTTGGTTGGTGCATAAATATTCTGCCAAGGAGCAGAATTGGTCAAATTCCGGTCATCGAAATCCTCCCCAGTGCTCCCTTAAAGCCTGTATCCTTATAAATGGAAAAGCAAAAAATTATTTGTAGCTAAAAAAGCATCACTAATACACGCGAAAAAAGGGGGGAAATCTCGACCCTGGAACATCTGATTAGCAGATCAATTTATTATTATGAGAAGTAGAAGACAAAATTTGAAGAGGCTGCTCGGTTTTGTTATTTTTTCAACCACCATTTGTCAATTATCAAATCATCTTCCGGAAATACTTTGAGCTCAACTTTCCCGTTTGCGTGAAATGCAGTTACATAACCATCTTGTATAGATTTCACCTCATAAATATCTTCCGGCTCGTCGGGGTGCCTGGCAATATGCACGCCAACAACTATTGGCATTACATCTATTCGTTCCCATTTGCTGTTTTTATAATTCACAGCGTAAAGGTTACCTATAAAGCATCAATAGAATTACACAATTAAAAATAAATGTTGCATCATTCACACTACGAGAGCGCTTTATGTTGATTTTGTATATTAAAGACCGAGATATCATCCAATTTGGTAACAACCAATAGGTAGCGTCTCTTTAATTGTATTTTTCCTAGTCCATGGATTTTCGTAATCCCTGGCTTAAGAATGTTCAAAATACTCTTTAAACTTGGGCTTTTGAAAAATGGAATTTTTTTTGTTTACCTACCTTGTACAGTTTAATGGGTGCACCGGTGTTCTGGAGCTTTTTATTCTTTTTAACGTGATAGGGTTACCTTTTAAAGAAATCAGTATCAACAAGTAATCATTCACCCAAAAAAAAATCAAAACATGAAAAAATTAGTATTTGTATTGTGCATTGGAGCATTTGCAGCCTGCGGCAGCAACTCAACGACTACGACGACAACTGATTCAACTAGCGTTAAGACAGACTCTGTCATGAAAAATGACACCTTAATCAAAAAGACAGATAGCACTACGGTGAAAAAAGATTCTGTAATTAAGAAATAAGCCATTAATATACTAAAGGGGCATATTTTCGGATATGCATTTACGTTAAGCATGGGTTTCCCTTTCTTATCGTCGTGTGTATCTATTCGCCGTGGTATAGAAGCCCTGACATTTAATTATTATCAATAAAATGATCCCGGTTTTGTAGAAACTAGGTCTTGTCCCTACTCTGGGGCCGTCTGCGTGAGAGGGAAAGGACTAAAGGGATTATCAACACTAGCAGAAGCCACGAAACCAACGGAACAACAAGGAATATAAACGCTGGCTTCACCCCAGGCGGGCTCCAAAAGCCACTATATAAAATCAAAGAAAAAACTGTGAGTAGTACCATCAGCGTATACAGCGTGGCACGCGGAGCAACCGGCCAACGCCTGGAAATGAGATTGGCCACG
>DATMMJ010000618.1:0-3617 GCA_035569795.1 Puia sp.
ATTCACCCGGGGAAGAATTTAATTTTCCTTTCAATACCAACGCAGGTTTAAAGGCAGAGAGATACAAAGCAGGATAACTTCCAGATATAATCCCCGTGATGCATGTTATTAATAATATGGAAAGAATAAAACTAAAATTGAAATTAAGCGCAAGCTGTTTTCCGGTAATTCCTGTAAATAGCGGAAGTAAAACCCAAACCATTACAATAGCAACCATCAGCGACAAAAACGCCATCAGCATCGATTCGCCTATGTGTTGAAGTATAAGCAATCCGCGACCCGCCCCAACAATTTTTCTTATCCCAACTTCCTTGATTCTACCCGATGCTTTCGCAGTAGAGAGGTTCATGAAATTAATGCATGCAATAACGAGAATGAAAATGGCTATGAGAGAAAATAATTTTACATATTCTATTCGGCCTCCTGCCTGCACTCCATTCTCATACCGATTATAGAGATACCTGTCAGCATATCGCTGAATAAACAAGTCGCCTTCCCACCTTAGCATGTCCTCATTGTGATACAGCGTTTTTATTTTTGATTTGGTGTAACCCCTGATCTTATTATTGAATTGCTTTACGTCGGTTCCCTTTTTTAAAATCAGGTAGGTATTAGACATATTGCTTCCCCAATAAGATACATCACCCATCCCGCCAATTTCTTTTTCAACAAATAAATCGTACATGAATAAGACCTCAGATTGGTCAGACGCGTTGGAAGGAAGCGCTTTAAAAATACCGGTAATAACATATGCACCATTGAACTCACCACCATGATCCCAAGTTATGGTCCTGCCAATAATATTTTCCGTGGAATTAAATAATTTTAATGCCAGCCTATCGGAAAGAAGCACTCCATATTTATTGGATAATACACTGCTTTTATTGCCCTGGACCAAAAGATAGGAAAATACATGGAAAAAATCCTTGTCCACGAATTCCCAATTGGCTTTGATATGTTTATCAGAGGCAGAAATAACACCCATACCATCTTCTTTTCTGACTGATATGGCATATTCAATTTCAGGGAAATCGGAGGCCATTGATTTTGCCAGGAGACCTTGTGTCGATTCGAAGGTTGAAATAGTACCATCTCCGTTAGGTACGTTCTTGAGTGCCTGAAAAAGCTGGCTATCTTTTTCGTTGAACCTGTCAACGCTTCGCTCATCACTTACCCACAGGTAAATTAATAATACACAAGTGAGGCCGGTAGATAACCCTATCAGATTGAGCAAGCTGAATTGACGGTCTCTCAGCAGATTCCGCCATGCGATTTTGAAATAATTCTTTACCATAATAATCCATTTACGATGTATAGTGTGATATGAAAGGTTTCGTTATTCCAGTTATTCTGTTGATAGGCACAGCCTTGAGCTGTGAGCAACGAGCTTTGGAAAGGTTCACTACTTACTCCGTATATCCCCGCAATAGCTAATCATTTCTTTATCCCGCTTAACCCTTCAATCCTTCCAAATCCCCGTCAGACAGTTATTCCGCTCTCAAAGTTTCCACCGGATTTGACAGGGCTGCCTTTATTGCCTGGAAGCTGATTGTTACAAAAGCAATCATTGCAGCAATTACTCCGGCTACAAAAAATATCCACCATGACATATTGGTTTGGTAAGCAAAATTCTGCAGCCAAGCATGCATGCCCCACCAAGCCAATGGAAAAGCAATCACGATTGAAACTAATACCAGCTTTAAAAAATCTTTTGACAGCATGCCTGTAATATTCCCTGCGCTTGCACCAAGCACCTTGCGGATACTGATCTCGCGCATGCGTAATTGCGTTGCGTAAGCAGCAAGCCCAAGCAGGCCAATGCATGCGATGAAAATAGCAAGCACAGAAAAAACAGTGAATATGCTCTGAGTGGTTTGCTCAGCCAAATACTGATTTGCAAGTGTGCGGTCAAGAAAATCATAATGGAATGGTTTTTCAGGAACAAATTGTTTCCAGATTTTCCCGATGACTTCGACAGCGGACTTAAAATTATCTGCTTTGATGCGTACGGCTGTTGTTCCCATAGCCCCACGAAATTTCTCTGCATTTACAAAAACAAGCGGTTCGATTTTCTGATGCAGGGATTGATAATGAAAATCTTTAGCAACACCAACAACTGTATAAACAATTTCTTCGCCTTTCTGCCCATTAAAATCCGGACTCGTGAGTTTTGCGCCAATTGGATCCTTCAAGCCAAGTTCTTGAACGGCTTTCTCATTCAAGACAAGGGCTAAAGAATCCATCGCAAATTGTTTTGAAAAGAACCTTCCTTCTTTCAATTGCAGATCTAATATGGGTGCAAATTGGTCGTCAACAATAACAGCTCTTCCCGTCATAGGTTGTTTTGAATTAACAACTTGAAATGCAGTTCCAAAAAAGCCACCTTGCCCCGGAAGAGAAGAACAATTGCTTACGGTTTCAACTCCAGAAATCTTTGCAAGCTCATTATTGAATGACTTTGATTTGTCCCCAAGCAAATCCGCTCTTTCTATTTCAATGATATGATCTTTACGAAAACCAAGTTTATCTCCCAACATGTATTGCATCTGCTGGTTTACGATGATCGTGCAAATGATTAGTATTACGGAAATGGCAAATTGAAAAACGACCAAACCATTTCGTAAGGCAGTTCCGTATTTGTTTGAAACGAATTTCCCTTTCAGTACCATGATTGGTTTGAAAGAGGAAAGGACAAAAGCAGGATAGAGGCCTGCAGCTATCCCTACAAGAATGGCAAATCCAATCAATGAAAACATTTTCAAGGGCTCCATGAAAAAGCCAGTGGTAAGCTCTTTGCCTGAAACTTTATTAAATAATGACAGCAGTAAAACAATCAATATAACTGCCACAATCATGCTTAGGAGGCTTACCATTACCGATTCCAGCAAGAATTGCCAAATAAGTGATTCTTTTTTAGAACCAAATGTTTTTCTTATACCGACTTCTTTTGCCCGCTCAACAGAACGTGCAGTTGAAAGATTGATGAAATTGATGCATGCTATGACAAGAATAAAAACAGCGATCACAGAAAAAATATAAACAGCTTTAATGCTGCCATTCGGTCTTAGTTCTCCTTCCAGGTCAGAGATAAGATGAATTTTCTTTAACGGCTGCAGATAGTAATGATATCCGTTTCCTGCAGCCTGGAATTGTTGAAAGCTCACGCCAAAACTCCTTCCTATTTCTCCTGAAACGTATTTCTCAATAATGTGCGGAAACTTTGCCTCTAAAGCGGTAGGAGAAGTATTTGGGTTTACCAATAAATAAGTATGTGCTGAAAAATTTGTATAATTAGGTTGGTGAATAAATGGGAAGGTTGCATCTGCTATCAGCATGTCAAAAATGAAATGTGAATTATCGGGCCAATCTTTGCAGACACCTGAAATCATAAATTGAGTTGCATTGTCTGATTCAAATGATTTTCCGATTGCATTTTCAACGGAACCGAAATATTTTTTCGCAGTTGTTTCATTGATAACAGCAGTATTTGGCTTTCGCAGAGCAGTTGCGGGATTACCTTTGAGCAATTTTGCTGTAAAGACATTGAAGAAATTTGAATCTGCCAGCAAAACCCTTTTCTCTTCAAAAACCTTATCTCCAATTTTTACAAAAAAATT
>DATMMJ010000619.1:0-2061 GCA_035569795.1 Puia sp.
TGCAGAGAACAGGAGATGAATATCTATATGAAAAGGTATTGAAAACTGTAACCGGGTGGGGGACACCAGAGAACCTGATGTTTGTTGTTGGCGCAACGCAGGCAAATGCATTGGAAAAAATACGCCAACTCACGCCAAATCACTTTTATCTAGTTCCTGGCGTTGGCTCACAGGGCGGAAGCTTGGAAGTTATTTCTGAAAAGGCTATGAACGCCGATTGCGGGATACTAGTAAACGCAAGCCGCGCAATTATTTATGCTTCGGCAAAAATGGATTTTGCCCAGAGGGCGGCGGCGGTTGCCAAAGACTATCAGAATGAAATGAGTAGCTATATATAGCGGATCAGTTTGTTGCCGAATTATTTTATTGTTAGCGAAAATATTCGTTGCCGTTTCTATTGCTTGAAATCTCCTTCGCTTTTCGCGATGACTAAAGTAGCCACTCCATTGCCTATAATGTTTGTGATTGCTCTTGCTTCGCTCATGAATTTATCTATGGCTAATAAAAATGCCAACCCTTCCAGAGGAATTTTTTGTATGGCTGTAAGCGTTGAAGCGAGAATTATGAAACCACTGCCTGTAACGCCTGCGGCCCCCTTGGAAGTAAGCATTAATATCGCGAGAATGCTCAGCATCTCTACTGTGCTGAGCTGTACGTTATATAATTGCGCCAGAAAAATAGTTGCCATGGAGAGATAAATGGAAGTGCCATCCAGGTTAAAGGAATATCCGGTTGGTACGACCAGGCCTACTACCGGCCTACTGCATCCCATCAATTCCAATTTGTTCATCAGAGAAGGAAGCGCTGCCTCGGAGGATGACGTGCCCAGCACAATCAAAATCTCTTCCTTGATATTTTCAAGATATTTCCAGATGTTGAGCTTGTAATAGCGGAGTATTAATCCAAGCACCACAAAAATAAATACAGCCATGGTGCAATAAACCGTGAGCATTAATTTAGCTAATGGTAACAAGGTTTTGATTCCGAATTTGCCAATAGTGAATGCCATGCCGCCGAAGGCCCCGATGGGAGCAAGATACATCACATACTTTAGCAGCTTGAATACAAATTTGGTGATGGGTTCTAACAACGAGATTATTTTTTCCCGTTGTTTGACTAGGCTCAAGGTGATGCCCACAATTATGGCGAGCAGTAATACCTGAAGTGTGAGGTTGGAAAGAAAAAATTCTTTCCAGTCAATTCCTCTGCTTACATGCTTTGTATATTTTGACGCGTCGGATACTGCGAGGCCCGCTTTGCCAATTTTCCCTGGCTTAATAATAATTGCGAGCAGTATACCAATCGCTAGAGAAAATGTGGTAACCACTTCAAAATATAAAAGGGCTTTTACGCCGATCCTCCCCACTTTCTTCAAATTGCTCATGCCACTGATGCCGGTAACGATGGTGAGAAAAATAATTGGAGGGATAAATATCTTAATGATGCTTACAAATACCGTTCCGAGCGGCTCCGCTTTTATAGCAACAGATGGAAAAAAATGACCAAGGAATACCGCGAACACTAGGGCCAGCAACACGTAAAAAGTAAGGTGGGTGAAAAGTTTTGGAACTTTTAATTGTTTGCTCACTGTTGTAGTTTATGGTGTAGTCAGCATGTTTGACCCACTGATGCGTGTTTGATTTTTTTGGATTATTATTGAAAGTTCTTTAAAATTTTATAAAAACGAAAAACATCTTCATACGAATTATACAGAGGGGCAGGTGCAACCCGTATTACACCAGGTTCGCGATAATCTACAACAATACCCGAGGCAATCATTTTCTGGTGAATGTCTTTTCCTCGCTCTTTGAAATAGAGGGATAATTGTGCGCCTCTTTTTTCCTGGTCTGCCGGGGTGATGATTTCAAAATCAATATTTGACAATCCGCGCAATAAAAATTCAAGGTACCCCGTCAGTTCGAGGCTTTTTGCTCTTAAGCTAAGCATGTCTGTTTTCTCAAACATTTCAAGGGATGCTTTTAAAGCAACCATATTAAAAACCTGTGCGGTACTGATATTCCAGCCCCCTGCATCGGGTTTTGGAATAAAGCCTTTCTCCAT
>DATMMJ010000620.1:0-2248 GCA_035569795.1 Puia sp.
TTCCAGGGATAAGGTATTATTAAAGTCACAAATAACTCAAGGAAATTATTTGCCTTTAACAGCAACCAAAATTCCCTGTATTTCGGTCATTTAAAACGTGTTTTGACCCTCAAAATTGTGTTTTCAAACAAATTAATATTAAAGCCATGCAGAAATAAAAAGGGAATATCTGCCTTCATTGCCTACTGGTATTGCCCGGGAATTATTGATATTCAAACTGAAAGGTAGGGTGCCGCCGCTTTTTGATTCTACATTGAATTTTTGGTACCCGCAATATTGAAAATATCTCTATCTGAAAAAACTATAGCCTGCTATAAATCGTACATCATCCATGAAGGAGTTACCTCGTTTAACATGTATTGGATTTATATCTCTCACTAGTTTGCTTGCGTCAGCTCAGGCCATTGACAATACCCAAGCTTTTAGGAATATCCAGAGCGATCATTATTTTAGGATCTTTTATGAGAATGATTTTTTCACTGGCACTGACCGCGACTATACGCAAGGTATCTTGCTTGAATGGGTCAACCCAACCATTCGGCGGTTTGCTTTGAGTGGGCTATTATGGAGGCCAAAGCAAAGCATGGTGAAATTCGGTTTGGCGCTGGAAAACAATGGATATACCCCAAATCATATTGACAACTCCAGGATTCAATATGGAGACCGCCCATATGCGGGCGTCATATTGCTGAAAACATTCCTAACTGCAGTGAATACGCATACCCATGAACGTGTCAGTACAACGCTTAACACCGGATTGATTGGCCCATGGGCCGGCGACGAAGACATGCAAAAAGACATTCATCACTGGATACATTATACACAGCCTTTAGGGTGGGGGAACCAGATTAAAAATGATATTGCTCTGGATTACCAGGTGAATTATGAAAAGGAATTAATAACATGGAACAATTATTTTTGTCTCTCGTCTTTTGCAACTGCAAGAGTAGGCACGTTAAGCACAAAAGCAACTGCCGGGGCTATTGCAATGCTCGGGAATTTTTATTCTCCCTTTTGTTCAGACAAACAAGGATCTGCCAAAAAATTCCAGTTCTATGTGTACGATTTCCCCTCTATTAGTGTGATTGGTTATGATGCGACTTTGCAGGGGGGTCTTTTTAATCGTTCAAATGTTTACACAATTCCGGGCAAAGACATCAATAGAATAACTTTTGTGGATAGATGGGGCATCGTGATCATTTTTAAGGGGCTCTATTTTGAATATTACGAGTCAGGCCCAACGCAGGAATTCAGCACCAGTGTTTACCATAAGTCTGGTGGTCTGCAGATTGGCTTTGGTTTTTAAATGGGCAATGGGATGTTGTCTTTTTTTGGGGTCACCTCCAAATATTTTATTGGAAACTACTCTTGCTTTTTTGGCCTATGGTCAATAGATAGGATCAGGCTACTATCGTCGCCTGCGAGTTATTAGGATAAAGGAGACTGCATTCCTTTAGAATTTTTTCAACATACACTGCTGCCAGGCAGTTCTCAAAGGAGCTGATTTTCCGTTTCAAAATCTTCTCGTCGCCCCAGCATAATCTTTTTAGTAATATCTCCCGATTAAATGATTTTCCACAATTGTTTTTTTCAATTCCGCCGGGTTAATCTGGCCATCTTTCGCATAGACTATTTTACCTCCAGGCTCTACAAGAATAGTATACGGGAGCGTCCCCTGCCAGCGCGGATCTATTGCTTCTACAAGTTTATGTTTATCATCGATCGAGAAAAGATAATTTTTATTTGAAGCCTGCTGGTTTTTCAGAAAATAAAATACGTTGTCTTTTTTCTCCGGCAAGTCTGCACTCACACTCACGAACTCAAAATCTCTGTCGCGATACATTCTGTTGATGGTAACAAAATGAGGGAATTCACTAACACATGGAGCAGACCATGTCGCCCAAACATTTATCAATCGTAATTTGCCGGAATTATTTTTCATTAATTCCTTCAAGCCCGCTTGGCCAATTGTATCGAGCGTCACAGGTTCTTTCGCCCAATCTGACTTTGCTTTATCTATCCAATTTCTCTTTTCCGACCACTTAATTGAACAGCCAAATACTTTTGTTGTCTTCACAAGAACTTCTTTGTTACTTAACAATGCTTCAATAGCATTGCGCGTGTCAAAAATGTGGGGGGTTTTACCGTGCCTGTCTTCATCGTCAAAGCGTCCTTGGTAGCGAAGTTTTCTTACCTTATCAAAAATAAAAACATGCGGAGTGGCAACCGGTCCGTAAGCTTTCGACAT
>DATMMJ010000621.1:0-3429 GCA_035569795.1 Puia sp.
TTGCCACAAAAAAAGTAACCTTTTATGATAAAGGGGTTGAGGACGCTGTGCGCAAGTTTAATGTGGGGGGCATTTGTTTGTTTCAGGGCGGGCCCGTGACACAGGCAAATTACATCAACTACGATCAAAGCATTGCCCAAACACCCATTATGATTTGTATTGATGCAGAGAACGGGGTCGGCATGCGTATGGATAGCGTTACTGGCCTGCCCCGCCAAATGATGCTTGGCGCTGTGCAGAACCCGGAATTGATATATGAGTATGGAAGGATAGTGGGTACGCAGTGTAAGCGCTTAGGCATCACTGTTAATTTTGCTCCTGTCGTGGACATTAATAATAACCCGGATAATCCGGTCATCAATGACCGCTCTTTTGGAGAAGACAAAACCAAAGTGGCGGAATATGGAGTTGAGTATATGAAAGGCATGCAGGATGTGGGCGTGATGGCCTGTGCCAAACATTTTCCGGGTCACGGCGACGTGTCCGTAGATTATCATCTGGACTTACCTGTAATCAATAAATCGCTGAAACAACTTGATTCCCTTGAGCTCTTTCCCTTCAAAAAATTATTCAGTGCAGGTGTAGGAAGTGTGATGATTGCCCATCTTAATGTACCGGGCATTGACAACACACCCAACCTTGCCACTTCGCTTTCAAAGAAAAATGTCACAAAGCTTTTGCGCAAGAAATTAAAGTTTAATGGTATCAGTTTTACGGATGCCCTGGAGATGAAGGGTGTCACAAAATATTTTCCTGATGGAGAATCATCGGTTCAATCTCTGGTTGCTGGCAATGATATGCTTTGCCTCCCCGGAAATGTGGATACGGTAGTTATGAAAATCCGTCAAGCGATCCAAGAGAGAAAATTAAAATGGAACCAGATCAACGGGCATGTAAAAAAAGTATTGTTCGCCAAATACTACTACGGACTGGCAAACCTGCATCCGGTCATCACGGATTCACTCGCTGAATACCTGAATAAAGATGCTAAAGACATACGCATAAGAGTAGCTGAAAATGCTTTAACACTACTAAGAAACGATGATCCGACCATATTGCCCTTGCATACACAGCCAAAGAAAAAAATCGCCTATGTTGGCATTGGACTTGCAAGCGATAATGAATTTGCGCGTCGTATGCGAACTGATTACAATGCGCATGTCTATTACTTTGATTATTCACTGGATAGCCTGAAGGCCTTGGCATTGCTGGAACTCCTCAAGAACCGCTATGAAACGGTGGTAATTGGCCTGCACAGCTACAATCGTTTCCCCGCAAATAATTTTGGAATCAGTAATACGGCCATATGGTTGGCAAAACAAATACAGCAGCAAAACCGTACGGTTACGCTGGTATTTGGCAACCCCTATATTATCAAAAATTTCTGCGATGCAAAAACTGCCATAGCATGTTATGAAGATGATGAGATAACCCAAGTCGTTGCAGCCGATTTATTGCTAGGGAAATTTTCCGCAAAGGGAAAACTGCCCGTTACCGTTTGTGAAAACCTGAAATGCGGATATGGTATTGTTTCCAAAGGCGGACTTTTGGGGGAAACGCCTGCGGCATCCCTTGGTTTTGATACAAAAAAACTGCAAGTGATTGATTCGGTCTGCAAAGCTGCAATCGCCAAAGCAGCGTTTCCGGGTTGTGTGGTGCTCGTGGCAAAAGATGGAAAAGTTGTTTATGATAAAGCTTTCGGGCATCTCACCTACGAAAACAGAGAACCTGTTTACACCGAAACAATTTATGATCTCGCATCAGTAACAAAGATTTGTGCGACTACTATGGCGGTGATGAAATTGTATGATGAAGGGAAACTGGACCTGCAAAAAACCTTAGGCGATTATCTACCCTGGGTCAGAGGAACAAACAAAGCTAGTTTAAGAATATTTGACATCATTTTGCACGAGGCGGGCCTAAAAGCATTCATACCATTTTATAAAGAAACCATCGACAGTGCAAAGGGGGGCATTCCACTGCCATCCGTTTATGCATTCAAAGCTGACGGCGCACACCCCGTCCGGGTTGCAGAGAATTTATTTATGCGAGGAGACTGGATTGACACTATATACAGCCGCATACTGCAAAGCAATGTGGACCAGCAAAAAAAATATGTTTACAGTGACAACGATTTTATTTTTATGGGAAAGGTCGTGGAAGCCATCAGCGGTATGACCCTTGACGAATACGTTAAGAAGACTTTTTATGCACCATTGAAGATGTCCACAACGGGTTTCAGTCCTCGAACTTTTTTCCCTCTAAACCGGATTGCTCCAACTGAGAATGAGCAAGTCTTCAGAAGGCAACTGATAAGAGGAGACGTGCATGACCCCGGTTCTGCAATGCTTGGCGGTGTCGCCGGTCATGCAGGTTTGTTCAGCGACGCCTACGATCTGGCGGTGCTGGAGCAAATGCTACTCAACGGTGGGACAATCAATGGCGTGCAGTTTTTGAAAAAAGAAACCATCGATTATTTTACCTCCTATCACAGTGATATTAGCCGCCGGGGACTTGGTTTTGACAAGCCGGAAAAAAATAATACTTCCATCAAAGAACCCTATCCATGCCTGAGTGCTTCGCCGGAAACGTTTGGCCACACTGGGTTTACAGGCACTTGCGTGTGGGTTGACCCGAAATACAATCTAATTTATGTTTTCTTATCTAACCGTGTGTACCCAACGAGCGAGAACGTGAAGATATCGACCTTAAGCGTGCGGGGCGGGATCATGGAAGCAATTTATAAAGCGATGGGAGTAAATTGATTCACTAGCTGTGCTTATGTAAAATAGGCAGGGTCAGTCAGCATTATTTCACCTATTTTATATTTTGGTGTTACTGGGTAGTTTTGGTTTTGTCAACGCTTCAGGGGAGACTGGAGTTGATTTTATAAAAAAACAATCCTCCCTCGCTGGATAATTATTGTAATATTAGTTAAAACGCCGTCGTTATACAAACAAAACCCAAACCTATCTTATCTTGCATTAATTTTGCTATATGAAACGGCCACTTCTCATCCTTCGTAGCCTGGACGTTCCATCCGCAACAAAATAATCATTAGATGAAAAGAAAAGAACAGCTTTTGCACGATGTAGTAATAAAATTCGCAGGAGATTCAGGCGATGGCATGCAGTTGACGGGATCCCAGTTCACTAACAATACAGCACTGATGGGTATTGACCTTGCTACTTTCCCGGATTTCCCAGCAGAGATCCGAGCGCCGCAGGGCACCTTGCCGGGCGTGAGCGGATACCAGCTCAGATTTTCAAGCGATCAGATTTTTACCCCGGGCGATGAGTGCGATGTACTTGTGGCGATGAATGCGGCAGCCCTAAAAACAAATCTTACGACTTTGAAAAAAGGGGGAAAGATTATTGTCAACATTGAAGGCTTTGATGCAAAAAATCTTCGGCTTGCCAACTATCCGGA
>DATMMJ010000622.1:0-4755 GCA_035569795.1 Puia sp.
CATGATACGGGCTGCTGTTTAGTCCTGGATATTGAACAAACTCAACCAGAGGATGCTGCTCGAGCCATTGCGCTAGGTTCAGGGCATTGTCAACATGCCGTTGTACGCGGAGCGATAAAGTTTCCAGCCCCTGCAACAACAGGAAAGAATTGAATGGAGCTTGTGAGGCGCCGAAGTCACGCAGCCCTTCTACTCTTGCACGGATTGCAAATGCAATGTTCGGTAAGCCAAGGGGATTTCCTTCACCAAATACATCCCAGAATCTTAATCCATGATAACCTTCTGAAGGCTCGGTGAACTGGGGGAATTTTCCATTGGCCCAATTGTAATTGCCGGCATCCACAATCACACCTCCAATTGTAGTACCGTGACCTCCGATCCATTTTGTTGCAGATTCAACAACTACATTTGCCCCACATTCTATCGGCCGGAATAAATACCCAGCTGTGCCAAATGTGTTGTCAACCACTAATGGCAAATCATATTCTTTTGCAAGTGCAGCAAATTTTTCAAAATCGGGAATGTTCAGTCGAGGGTTGCCTATTGTCTCAAGAAAAATTGCTTTAGTGTTTTTATCTATATGCTTCACGAAACTTTCCGCATCATCGCCGTCGGCAAATCTTGCCTCGATGCCTAATCTTTTAAAAGAAACCTTAAATTGATTGTAAGTGCCTCCATATAAATAGGTAGTTGTCACGAAATTATCGCCTGTCTGCATAATATTATTAAGCGCTAAAAATTGCGCGGCCTGCCCTGAACCCGTTGCCAATGCTGCAACGCCGCCTTCCAATGCTGCCATGCGCTGCTCAAAAACATCCGTGGTGGGATTCATGATGCGGGTGTAAATATTGCCGAATTGTTTCAGACCAAAAAGATTCGCTGCATGTTCGGCATTGTCAAAACCGTAAGAAGTTGTTTGATAAACGGGTACCGCTCTTGCCTTGGTTGTTGGGTCAATTTGCTGGCCTGCATGAAGTTGCAATGTTTCGAAATGATGGTTGCTCATGATTATTTGTTTAGAATGTGAGAAATGTGGTTCTCTTTTAGAATTGTTTTGTTGATGTGGTATTGGTAAGAAACGATAAAAATCCACCAAAGGTTTAAAAAGAATTAAAATATGCCTTGCGGCATAAAACAACAGCAAGGACAACAACGAAAAAGTTGAAGAGAAAAAAAGTTATTTTGTTGATTTATTATCATAAATCTCCTGAATAGCCAACAAATTTAGTGGACTTTTTCAAAAAACCATTTTTTTGATGTTTATTTTTTATGAAATATAGACATGAGCAGTAAGTTGCTAGGGTTGCCTATTTTTCAAAAAATTAATGTATCAATCAATTAAACCCTTTTGGAAAAGCATGGCCCTTCTCGTGAGGAGTAAATTAATTAGAATTTATTTTATTCTCCTACGCAACCATCCAAAATCCTTACCCATTCCAAAACGTATTATGATTTCGTTAACAAACTAAGTTGCCTGCTAGAATACGCTTTGAATTTCAGCCCACATGCATGTGGTCCACGTGATAAATCCTTGATTTGGGACACACTTGCAACCGATCCTGGCACTTAGGATTTGCTTGCAGTTGCGCCGACGGGCGCCGGTACGCTGCTTGGATTCAGCGTGTAGTACTACTTCCGGGAGCTTTACCATTTGTGGAAGCATATAACAGCAGTGATACATTATATGCGATTCGGGGATGGAGCGGCAAAGATCTCCATCGATATAAAGATACTGCGGCTACCAATATCATTGTTGACTCGTCTTCAATAACTAAATTGCCGTCGTTCACGCTCCACCAATAATTATTTTACAGGCAGAATTTCAATGAAACCGGCGTATTAATGTACCGGTTTTCTAACTACCGATAACTACTAAGTTTCAAACTAAACTACATTAGTTTTGTTCTTACCTTAGTTTCCTTTTGAAAAAAACAAAGAGTCAATACAGAAATGATGAGCAGTGAAGAAAAATTACGGGCAAACGGCGTAGAAACAGAAGATGCGATTGAAGTGTTTGGCGCAAGGGTACACAACCTGAAAAATATTGATATAAAAATTCCTAAGAATAAGCTGGTTGTAATCACCGGCATCAGTGGCAGCGGGAAGTCTTCGCTGGCGTTCGATACTATCTATTCAGAAGGTCAGCGGCGGTATATGGAAAGTTTTGGTGCTTATGCACGCCAATTCATTGGTGATATGGAAAGGCCAGACGTGGATAAGATCACAGGGTTAAGCCCTGTTATTTCAATTGAACAGAAGACTACCAACAAAAACCCGCGGAGTACGGTTGGCACGGTTACTGAAGTGTATGATTTTCTTCGCCTACTGTATGCGCGTATTGGGGAGGCATATTCTTACAATACCGGGAAAAAGATGGTGAAGTTTAGTGAAGAGGAAATAGTGGAGAATATTTTCAAAAAATTTAGGAACAAAAAAATTTCATTGCTCGCACCGGTAGTGCGTGGTCGCAAAGGCCATTACCGCGAGCTTTTTGAAGACATTCGCAAAAAGGGCTATCTTAAAGCACGAGTAGATGGCGAGATCAAAGACCTTGTCGCAAAAATGCAGGTTGACAGGTACAAGATCCATGATATTGAAGTGGTGATTGACCGCCTCGCAGTAACAGCAGATATGAAAACCCGACTTAGCCAAAGTGTACAAAAGACTTTGCAGGTCGGCAAAGATTTAATGTTCGTGCTGGTTAACGAGGATGATAAGACGGTGCAATATGCCAAACAACTGATGTGCGAAGATACAGGCATCAGTTACGAAGAACCTTCTCCAAACAGTTTTTCATTCAACTCGCCTTACGGTGCATGCCCATTTTGTAAAGGCCTTGGCTCGGTGTATCAGGTTAGCATGGAAGCAATAATTCCTGACTTTAATAAGAGCATTAATGCAGGAGCAATTGTCCCTTTAGGGGAAGAAAGAGAGGCCTATGTATTCAAGCAGGTTCAGCAACTAGCAAAGAAAAATAAATTCAGTTTGGATATTGCGATTAAAGATTTACCAAAAAGAGCACTGAACCAAGTGCTCTATGGAAATGATGCCGGGCCAACGGAAGTTGAAATTGGTTTCGAGGAAGCAACTACTAACGGTCAGATCTATGCGACAGAATATGAAGGCATTATTAACCAGCTAAACAGATGGTTTGCTGGTGGTACCACGGATGCGCTGCGCGATTGGGTAGAAAAATTTATGGAGCTGAAAATTTGCGAAACCTGCAATGGGCAGAGGCTCAAAAAAGAAAGCCTTTGGTTCAAAATTGATGAAAAAAATATTTCTCAGCTAAGTGCAATGAATCTGAACAAGCTAATGCAATGGTTTGAAGGCATCGAAAAAAGATTAAGCAACAAACAAAATATCATCGCAAAAGATATCTTAAAAGAGATACGCGAGCGATTGCAGTTTTTATTGGATGTGGGACTTACTTATCTTTCTTTGAATCGCCCATCGCGAACCCTGAGTGGCGGCGAATCTCAGCGGATACGCCTTGCAACGCAGATAGGCTCCCAGTTACAAGGGATAACCTACATACTGGATGAGCCTAGCATCGGACTGCACCAGAAAGATAATCAGCAGTTGATATCGGCATTGAAAAACCTGCGCAATATTGGTAACAGTGTGCTGGTTGTTGAACACGATAAGGACATTATGCTCGCTGCAGATTACCTGATTGATATCGGGCCAAAAGCAGGCTTTCATGGCGGGCGTATTGTAGCGCAAGGCAAACCCGATGCGTTATTGAAATTAGATACACTTACCTCATCTTACCTCAATGGACACACGAAGATTGATGTTCCTTCAGAAAGAAGAAAAGGAAATGGAAAAACAATTGAAATAAAAGGTGCAAAAGGGAATAATTTAAAAATCGTGGATGCAAAATTCCCACTTGGAAAATTTATTGTTGTAACCGGAGTGAGTGGCAGCGGCAAATCAACACTTATCAACGAAACGCTGTATCCCATTTTAAGCAAACACGCCTATGGGTCAAAAGGCGTTCCCATGGAATATAAGTCAGTAAAGGGCTTGGAGGATATTGATAAAGTGATTGAAATAGATCAGTCACCGATTGGCCGGACGCCACGAAGCAATCCGGCGACTTACTGTGGCTTCTTTACAGATATCAGGACATTATTCGCATCGGTGCCGGAAGCAAAAATCCGCGGTTATAATGCCGGCCGGTTCTCTTTCAATGTAAAAAGTGGCCGCTGCGATGTCTGTGAAGGCGGTGGCATGCGCGTGATTGAGATGAACTTCCTGCCAGACGTGTACGTGCACTGCGAAAAATGCAACGGCAAGCGATATAACCGTGAAACACTGGAGATACGCTATAAAGGAAAATCCATCAGCGATGTGTTGGATATGACTGTGGATGAAGCTGTGGAATATTTTCAGAATGTGCCCTATCTGTATCGCAAAATAAAAGTGCTGAAAGAAGTTGGACTTGGCTACATCACATTGGGACAATCAGCAGTAACCTTGAGCGGTGGCGAGGCACAGCGGGTCAAGCTTGGTACGGAGCTCTCAAAAAAAGATACGGGCAAAACGTTTTACATTTTGGATGAACCAACAACTGGCCTCCATTTTGAAGACATCAGGCATTTGCTGGACGTACTTAATAAACTGGTTGACAGAGGCAACACCGTGCTGGTTATTGAGCATAATATGGATGTAATAAAAGTGGCAGACCATATAATTGACCTTGGGCCCGAAGGAGGTGATGGCGGCGGCAGGATTTTATTTGAAGGACTG
>DATMMJ010000623.1:0-17599 GCA_035569795.1 Puia sp.
GATAAAGGTCTGAGGTAGGCAATGCGATTTTTACCGAGTAATATGCTAGAAGAGACAAGCCACCTATACCCAACGCAATCAGCCAGGTGCCATAAAACCCCGCAAAAACAAACCCCGCCAGAAAGAAGCCGAGAAGAAAATAATTCATCAATTTGTCAGATCTTCTTTTTACTTCAATACCGGCCTTGGCTGTATGCAGAAGCTGCTCTTTGTTCATATTTTGCATTAGATGGTACAATTTGATAATTGGCAGCCGTATCCTTGTAATGCCAATTGATTAAAATTCATATGGTATTTATCATGCAACAACCCCTCCCCAGCGATCTGGGCATACTCCTGTTCATTATTACGAGAGAAAGTACAGGATCCCCGCCAAAGAAAAGAGTAAGCCAAAAAACCACAACTCCTTTTCACATGTGTTGATTTTTTTAGATTCAAACGAGCTGGTTTTTATAAAATTCCATTTACATCTTCCTATATCATCGAAATGAACTTAAACTTATTTTTCAATAAGGGGAACCATTATTTAGGTGTTTTTATACAAATGACAATGAAATGGAGATTTGGCTAAAAGGATACCACTAGTATTCTTTAATCGGCAGAACAAAGATAAAAGAGCAATTACGCCACGGGCAGTTGGGAGTTTAGGCACCCGATCATCCCATCAACAAGATACATTAACTTCTTCCAAATCGCTAAAGGCAATGAGCTGGAATAAAACCTTTTGATTGGATGTCTGATGTGTAGTTGGTTGGATGGTTAGTCTACAACCCTTGTTTTGAATTTATTTTTTTTAGTATCAGCAACTGTTTTCTATAAGTGCAAACACGCAACGTGCAGAATTAATATCCGGCTCAAACCTCTTGTCTCCAGCGCGCTCCCCATATAGGCCAGGTTACCACTCGAAAGTAAAATATTGTAGTTGTAACGCTACATATCTACCATATTTTGAACTACAAAAGATATACAAGTCCTTCTATTGGAGGAGCTGATACCAATGTTTTCCTTTACCCTAATTTTTCTGCTGAGAGGCATCCTTATTGTAGAATGCCTGTCAGGTGAGAGATTTATTTTGGTCACAGAATTCCAATACTTGCGAAAACATTCAATTCAAAAATATGAAAACCAATTTCTTGTTTTGTATTTTATATACTTCAGTTGGTCCCGTTGCCACCAGAGCAGCCGAACCCTACCAATCTGCCAAACAGGTTGCTTTTCAGTCGCTGGGACATAAAATTCCTATTAGCCAATCTACTTAATGTAAATACTTCAACCGCAATTTCTCATTCTATCAGGAGAATCAAATGAGCGCATATAACATATATATAGTTGAAGACGACCCCTGGTACGGAGAAATCCTAGAGAGCCACCTTGGCCTGAACCCGGATTTCAAGGTTACCCGCTTTCAAACAGCAAAAGATTGCCTTAGTAAAATGCATCTTGAGCCAGATCTAGTGACGCTGGATTTTTCATTGCCTGATAAGGCTGGAGATATGCTTTTCGAAAAAATCAGAGAAATTAATCCGAAATTAAATAACAATGAGGTGAAAAGGACAGCAGCAGTGTTGGATATTGGCGTTAGCACAATTTATAAGATGATACAACAAAAGGAAATTATTCTATAACTATATGAAAACAGCGATCTTTAATTTCTCCGGTAACCAATGGCTGATGCATCCCGATTCGGATGGCTATGATTTTCAAAAAGCCCAACTGGTTCTATGTTTTGCATCCAAGCAAATACTAAGCACAAATAATATTTATCAGGAAGTACGTGATAAATTTCCCTCATCGCAAATATCTTTTTGCAGCACAGCAGGTGAAATTTTTCATGATAGCGTGCAGGACAATTCTATGATTGTATCAGCCCTTTATTTTGATAAGACTACCATTCAAACTGCAATGGTGGACATCCGTGATTTTGGAAACAGCTACGATGCTGCTGCAGCGCTTATCAAAAAACTCCCGCTTAAGGATATTACTTATATTCTTGTGCTATCAGACGGCAGTATGGTAAACGGAAGCGATCTGGTGAAAGGACTAAATGAAACAGCTGGAAATAAAATCCTCATCACAGGCGGCCTCGCCGGAGACGGAGCCAACTTTGCATCTACTCTGGTGGGACTCAACGGCGAGCCTTCCGAGGGAAATATCATTGCTATTGGCTTTTATGGTGATAGTATAGCCGTGACGCATGGTTCCCAAGGTGGCTGGGACACATTTGGTCCGGAGAGAACGGTAACAAAATCCGCAGGGAATGTCTTATTCGAGATTGATCATAAAAATGCATTGGGCACTTATGTAAAATACCTTGGTCCAGATGCAGAACAGCTGCCTGGCTCTGCTTTGCTATTCCCTCTGTCAGTAATCATTCCCGGAAGCAACCAGCCCGTTACCAGAACCATACTGTCCATTGACCGCGAAAACAACAGTATGACCTTCGCCGGTGATATACCTGAAGGATCAAAGGTCCGGTTCATGAAAGCAAACTTTGATAAGCTCAGTGCGGCTGCGTCCAGTGCGGCTCAACAAACTATATCCAGGAATAAAGCCAAACCTTCCTATTCTCTATTGATAAGCTGTGTGGGCCGCAAGCTGATACTGGGGCCAAGGATTGATGAAGAAGTGGAGGCTGTGAAAGAAACACTGGGGAACCAAACACCCATCGCCGGGTTTTATTCTTATGGGGAGATATCGCCTTTCAACGAAGGTGGGGATTGCCAGTTGCATAATCAAACAATGACCATTACTTCTTTTTATGAGCTTCAATAAGTTATTGAATAACCAGATCAGGAAATTTTTGCCGGAGGCATGGAAGCAAAACCCGGAGCTTGAAAGGCTCTTGGCGGTAATCAACGATTCTTATAACGCTTATGAAAGGGACAGAGAGTTATCTGATCGCGCATTTAAGATCAGTGAAGAGGAATATCTTGAAATCAATGACCAACTCAAATATGAATTGGATGTAAAACGCCAATCGGTAGAAAAACTGAAAGAGGCAGTGGGCGCTATTACGGGTGAAGAAAAAACCAACAACACGGATGATTTGCTGATGATTGCGCGTTACCTGAACCAGCAGATCAACAAACGAAAAAATGCCGAATTGGTATTCACATCTCTTATCACCAATTTGCAAAGCGCTGTACTGCTTGAAGATGAGAAACGCCACATTGTGTTTGCTAACCAGCGTTTCTGCAATATGTGCTCGACACCCGTTTCTTTGGATGCATTGCAAGGTGTTGACACTATCAATAGCGCTGAGGAAACCAAACACTTATTTAAAAATCCCGAAGCCTATGTTTCAGGTATAAATGAAATAATTTCCGCTCAAAAACTCAAAAGTGGAGAAATACTGGAACTGGCAGACGGCAGGATTTTTGAAAGAGATTATATTCCAATTTTTCATGATCAGAAGTACAAGGGGCATTTGTGGAGCTATACTGATATAACAGAAAAGAAAAAGGCAGAAGCAGAACTTAGTATGAGCCAGGAACGCTGGCAGTTTGCCTTAGAGGGCGCCGGCGATGGTGTTTGGGAATATGACCTTGAAACAAAGAAGGTATTTTATTCTAAGCAATACAAAATGATGATGGGTTATGAAGAGCATGAATTCAGTAATGATAGTTCAGAATTGACCAGCAGGGTGCATCCAGATGATGTATCTAAAGTTGCAGAAACCTTACAGAATTATTTTGATAACAAAATAACATCGCACCAGCTTGAGTACAGGATCATACATCGAAATGGAAATTATCTGTGGATACTGGACCGCGGCATGGTCATTGACCGCACAACTTCCGCAAAGTCCAACAGAGTAATTGGCACCCATACCGATATAACAGAAAGGAAAAAAGCAGAACAAGAATACAGGCGTATCTCCTTGGTTGCAAGTGCAAATACGAGTGGTGTTGTCTTCACCGATCCGTTTGGCAAGATTACCTGGGTTAACGAAGGATTCTCCAAACTCACAGGGTACAGCATAGAAGAGATGGCTGGTAAGACCCCGATTGAACTGTGCGCAGGGCCCCTGACAGATAAAGCCACCTTGGACAAAATACTGAATGCCTTTTTCAGTGGCATGGCCTTCAATATTGAGATCTTATTTTACAGAAAAGATGGCTCCTCATTTTGGGGAAGAACAAACACCCAACCGGTGGAAGACGTCATGGGTAAGGTTACGCAATTTTTTGGGATCATCGATGATATCACTAAACAGAGAGAATCAGAAGACCGCTTTCGTCTGGCATTGGAAAAAATAGGCGACAATGTATGGGAACACGATTTTCTCTCTGGAGAAACCATCTTCTCAGATGATGAAAGTCATCTGTTAGGTTTTACAAAAAATGAATTCAACAATAATGTGGATCTATGGAGGATGCATGTTCATCCTGATGATAAATGGATATTAGAAGAAAGTGATCTGAAGTACCAGAGCGGACAGCAAACGCATCATGCTTTTGAATATCGTATGATTCATAAGTCCGGCGCTCTCAGATGGGTATTGGATAAAGGCGTGGTGATTGAAAAAACGGCAGATGAAAGGCCTTTGAAAATAATCGGTACACATACTGACATTACTTCTATCAAGCAAACGGAAAAAGCCTTAAGGGAAAACGAAGAACAATTCCGGTCTCTTGCGGAAAATATCCCAGGAATTTTGTATAAATATGAATACGGGTCGGAAGGCGAAGAAGGTTTTACCTATATAAGCCCCGAGCCAGAGAAAAAAATTGGTATCACCGCTGAGCAATTGCAAAATTTTTATGAAATAATTCATCCGGAAGACTATGAACGGGAAAAAAGGACCAGTAAAAAAGCAAGAGAAAAAAACAAGCCTTACCATTTTGAAGGCCGCTTTAAGGTCCCCGATAAGCCAATCATCTGGCTCAACTTGAGTTCTTCCTTTTTGAATATAAACCCGCAAGGCAAGAGTGTGTATACGGGAATCATATTAGATATCACAAAAGAAAAAGAAGCTGAACTGGCGATTCAGCTCAAAGAGAAGAAATATCGCAATATAATTGCCAATATGAACCTGGGCTTGCTGGAAGTTGACATCAATGAGATCGTGCAATTTGCAAACCAAAGTTTTTGCGACATGAGCGGTTATAAGATAGACGAACTGATAGGCAGGAGCGCTTCAAAATTATTTGCAAGAGATGAGCAAAACGAACTCCTGGAAATCAAAAATCAAAGCCGAAAAAAAGGAATTTCTGATGCTTATGAAATTTTGGTTAAAAATAAGAAAGGGGAATCAAGGTGGTGGCTGATCAGCGGCGCACCAAGATTTAACGACTTGGGAGAATTAGTGGGATCCATCGGTATACATTTAGACATCACCGAGCAAAAAAGGTTGGAAAACGACTTGGTAGAAGCAAGAGTACAAGCAGAATCGTCTGCAAATGCAAAACAGATTTTCCTCGCAAATATGAGCCATGAGATAAGGACACCAATGAATGCGATCATAGGTATGTCCAATCAGCTGGCTAAGACATCTCTTGACAAGGACCAGCAATTCTATCTTAACATTGTCCATTCTGCCGCCGATAATTTGTTGATCATTATCAATGATATTCTTGATCTTTCAAAATTAGAGTCAGGCAAATTTAATCTCGAGCATATTGGCTTCAGGCCGCAGGCATTACTTGAGCAATCTATGCAGGTTATGATGCATAAAGCGGAAGAAAAAGGTTTAGCGCTTACCAATTCATATTCTGATCCGAAACTTTCAAAGGTATTAGTAGGTGACCCATACCGGTTGAACCAGGTTTTATTTAATCTTTTTTCTAATGCTGTTAAGTTTACAGACAGAGGCACTGTGGATGTGCAGTGTAAAGTAAGTGAAGAAACTCAAACAGAACAGGTTGTAGAGTTTACCGTAAATGATACGGGCATTGGAATGGAAGAGTCATTTTTGGAAAACCTGTTCCAGAAATTCAGGCAGGAAGACGAATCAGTCACACGCAGGTTTGGAGGCACCGGGTTAGGCATGAGCATTTGCAAGGAATTGATTCAGTCTATGGGCGGTAAGATTAACGTGCAAAGCAAAAAAGGGATAGGCACCACCGTTAGTTTTTCAGTCCCATTTAAAAAAGGGAACGTCGGGCAATTACCTGTCAAACAAACCGACAAGGTCAACACCCGCATTCTGGCAGGCAAAAAAATCCTGGTCACAGATGATAATGAAATGAACCGGTTGGTGGCCAGCACGATTTTGAAATATTACGGAGTCATAATCGAAGAAGCCCAAAATGGTGTCGAAGCAGTTGAAAAAATAAGGAACCAGCAATTTGATATTGTGCTGATGGATGTGCAGATGCCGGTGATGGATGGGATTGAAGCCACCATGATCATACGCGAAACGATCAGCAAAACCTTGCCTGTGATCGCCTTGACAGCCCTAGCCCTTAAAGGAGATGATATCAAATTCATGGCTGCAGGCATGAGTGATTATTTGTCAAAACCATTTGAAGAAAACCAGCTGCTACAGATCATAACACACTGGCTGGAAATTGAAACCCCTTCTCTGGTGATAAAATAGATTATGGAAAAAACCGATACTGAACCATTGTACAATCTGGGCAAACTGCAAGAGGTTGCAAAAGCAAATCAATCCTTTATTGATAAGATGGTGAATATATTCATCGACCAGGGACCTAAATCTGTTAAAGAAATACAGGAAGCGCATGAATCAAAGGATATGGTTAAGGTGCGCAACGTTGCTCACCGGATGAAGAGTTCAATAAACAATATGGGGATTACATCCCTGAAAAATGAGATCATCGAGATTGAACTATTCGATGAAAACTACGGATCCGCCGAGCGGCTGGATTGGCTGATCTGCAGGCTTGGTAAGGTAATCAATGAAGTCGTGCTCAAGCTAAAGGATGTAAAAAAATAGCATCTCCGCGTTTAATATTACACTCCTATTTAAACCAGCGAAAGGCATTTCGATTTTGGTCTACAGTGTTATGAAAAGCAGTCGTCAATTAATAGCTCCAACGGGATAGGCATCCCTTTTTTGATGGCAGTCCCGTTTTTAGCCGTGATTTGGCATGAAAGTGAGTCAAATACCCACCACATGGCATAAGCATAATCACATAGAACCGGTAAAGAGACAGTGGTAACCCAAATAGAAATTTTAAAACCGCGTTTATATGTTTTAAAAAATCACCGCACCACGCAAATCTGGCATGAAACGTATAGTTAATCCGCCTATTGAATGACAGCTATTAAAAAAAACATATCTGCTAGCTTGCTCATTATATTATTTCTGCAGCTCCTTTTTTTTCAGTCGTTCTCCCAAAAACAAACCTTGAAATTTGACCACCTGGATATAAATTCCGGGCTTTCAGAAAATAATGTAATCTCCATTTTACAGGATAGTCGCGGCTTTATGTGGATTGGCACCCAGGACGGGCTTAACAAATACGATGGATATACATTCACGACATATAAAAAAGATATCCAAACAAAATTCAGCCTTAACAATAATTATATCAAGGACATCATTGAAGACGGCCACGGAAATCTGTGGATAGCCACATGGGGAGGTGGTTTAAACCGCTATGACAGAGAAAAAGACCAGTTTACGCATTTTAAACATAGCCCATTAAATGAAAAAAGCATTTCTGGTGACTTTCTGGCTTCATTAGTTGAAGATCACGAGGGCAATTTATGGATCAGTACCGAATTGGGAGGGCTGAACAAGTTTGAACCAGCAAAGGGTGAATTTATTCACTATGCCTTCAATATAAATGATAGTAGCAGTTTGAGCGATATGGAGGTCACAAGTATTATTGAAGACAGTAAGGATAATTTGTGGATTGGCACGGAAAAAGGTGGGCTGAACCTGTTTGACAAAAAAAAGAATTTGTTTCATCGCTATCAGCATAATGATATGGATGATCAATCCCTGAGTAATAATACTGTAAGAAGTATTTTCGAAGATAGCAAACACAATCTCTGGATAGGAACTAACGGAGGAGGGCTGAATCTATTTAACAGGGAGACAGGTAAATTCCGTGTTTTTAAGAAAGATGCCCATAAAAAAAACAGTTTGTGCAACGATGTTGTGTTCTCCATAACTGAAGATGACCAGGGTATTCTTTGGGTAGGAACAGAGAATGGAGGAATAAGCATGTTCGATCCTAAAACATTATCCTTCACTAATTACGAATACAGTGATTTAAATAACAACAGCCTAAGTTCCAATTCTATAAATACCATTTATAAAGATAAAAGGGGAAATATGTGGATTGGAACCTACAATGCCGGTATCAATTTTGTTAATCAGAATGCCGACAAATTCACCCTTTACAAACATACCCCTGCCACCACCACCCTGAGCAACAACAATGTGATGAGCATTTGTGAAGATTCAAAAAATAATTTATGGATCGGAACTGATGGAGGAGGGCTGAATATGCTTGACAAAAAAACAGGGAATTTCAAGCATTTTTTTCACAATAAAGGAGATAATAACAGCATCTGCGGGAATTATATATTGAGCGTGATAGAAGATAGCTATGAAAATCTCTGGGTCGGTACATGGGGTGATGGTGTGACCGTTTTCAACAAAAAGAAAAATAGCTATACTCATTTTAAAAATGACCCCAATGACCCCGCAAGTCTAGCTGGAAATAACGCGTGGGTAATTTTCGAAGACAGAAAGAAAAATATATGGATCGGGACCCAGAATAGTGGGATTTGCCTGTATGACAGAGCCGGTAATCATTTCATTAATTATAACCATCAAAATAATAATCTGAGCAATAATAATGTGATTTCTATTACCGAAGACACCGAAGGTTTGCTATGGATAGGAACTGATGGAGGAGGGCTTAATCAATTTGATAAAAAAGAAAATAAATTTATATCATTTAAACATGACGATAAAAAAAACAGCCTGAGTGATAATACAGCAAACTGTTTATACGATGATCAGAAAGGCCATTTATGGATAGGCACCAATGCAGGGCTAAATTGCATGGATAAAAAAACAAAATCTTTTACTGCCTGGCAAATAAGCGATGGGTTGCCCAACGATGTGATCTCAGGTATTTTGGAAGACAAACATGGAAATTTGTGGATTAGCACCAATAAGGGCCTTTCCTGTTTCAATCCCGATAAGAAAACCTTTAAAAATTTTACCCTATCCGATGGCCTTCAGTCTGATGAGTTCAAACAATCATATTTTAAGAGCCACAGTGGGCTGATGTATTTTGGAGGGATAAACGGTTTTAACGAATTCTTCCCCGACAGCATAAAAGAGATTCCTTTCGAACCACCATTAGTCATGACTGGCTTGAGGATTTTTAATAAAGAAGTTCCTGTTGCACGCGATGAACACGACGCATCGCCGCTGAAAAAAAATATTTCGGAAACGAATGCTATCACATTGCCTTACGAAAGCTCTGTTATTTCTTTTGAGTTCGCTTCACTCATTTATACCAATATTGGCAAGAAAAAGTACGCATATTTTATGGAGGGATTTGATAAAAACTGGACCGGGATTGGGTTTAACAGAACAGCTACCTATACCAACCTTGATCCGGGCAAATATATCTTCAGAGTAAAAGGGCTAAACAATGACGGAAGCTGGTCAACCAAAACATTAGACCTGCAGATTATCATTACCCCTCCTTTCTGGATGACCTGGTGGTTCAGAACTTTGGCTGGAATATTTGGCGTCGGGATGGCCATACTTTTTTTCCGTATTCGCATCAATATCATTGAAGCGCAGAAAAAAGTGCTGGAAAGCCAGGTACAGGAACGCACAGAAAGCCTGGCGAGAATAACGGAGGAAGAGCGGAAAGCGCGCCTGGAAGCTGAACAAGCCAACAAGACCAAGAGCGTATTTCTTGCGACAATGAGTCATGAAATACGCACTCCAATGAACGGCGTAATTGGTATGGCTTCGCTGTTGATTAGAACACCATTAAATGATGAGCAACGCAATTACACGGAGACCATACAAACCTGCGGTGAAAATTTATTGACAGTAATAAACGACATTTTAGATTTTTCTAAAATCGAATCTGGCAAAATGGAGCTGGAAGAAAAGGATTTTGATTTGAGAAACTGTATTGAAGAAGTCCTGGATGTATTTGCAGCGAAGGCTGCGCATGCAGGATTAGACCTGGTTTACCAGATTGGCGATGATGTTCCTTCTCAAATTTCAGGGGATGTTACCAGGCTAAAACAAATACTGATAAACCTTGTTGGAAATGCAGTAAAATTCACTGAGCATGGAGAAGTTTTTGTTCGCGTGAAGCTTCTGAAATGCGAAAAAAATGGCAAAATGGAACTCGGCTTTGAAGTGAAAGATACAGGTATTGGCATTCCTCCTGACAAATTACAACGCCTTTTCAAAGCTTTCTCACAGGTTGACTCTTCTACAACGCGCAAATATGGGGGCACGGGTTTAGGGTTGATCATCAGCGAAAAATTAATCGGGTTGATGGGTGGCAATATTTCAGTGCAGAGCGAACCACAAAAAGGTTCTGTATTCCTGTTTAGCATAGTTACAATGGCCGGTGTGCTGCCATTATATGCCAGTCAGCATCATAATATGCCAGAGCTTGGAAGAAAGCGTATCCTGGTGGTTGATGATAATCTGACCAACAGGAGCATTCTTAAAATTCAGTTGGAGCAATGGAAGCTGGAACCGGTGCTTGCCAGTTCCGGAATGCAGGCTCTCGATATTTTATCGCATCAACATGGCTTCGACCTGGTACTAACGGACATGCACATGCCCGAAATGGATGGCATTGAACTGGCAGCCTCCATCAGAGGGAAATATCCCCGCCTTCCAATAATGCTTTTAAGTTCAGTGGGTGATGAACTGTGCAAAAATTATCCAGAACTCTTCTGTTCAGTCCTGACAAAACCTATCAGACAAAATATATTATACAAACACATCTTACAAAACTTTGGTAAAAGAGAGGACACCCCTTCACAGAAAGGGAATATTTATGAAGGTTTGTCCGAAAATTTTTCTGCAAAATACCCGATGAGAATACTGGTTGCAGAAGATAACAAGATCAATCAGCAACTTGCCCTGATAATACTTAATAAACTGGGCTACCATCCTGATATTGCTGAAAATGGGCGTGAAGTATTGGATAAAATGCACGCGGTATCATATGATACTATACTGATGGACGTACAAATGCCTGAAATGGACGGGTTGGAAGCGAGTAGGATCATCCGCCAAAAAATGGGAAGCCAACCTGTGATCATAGCGCTAACTGCTAATGCTATGCAACAAGACCAGGAAATATGCCTGCAGTCCGGGATGGACGATTATTTAAGTAAACCCATTAAGGTTGAACTGCTGATGCGCATGCTTGAAAAATGGGCTTTGCAGGTCAAAGAGAGTATTTAGTTTATGTTTGAGATGATTCCCCCCTATTTTAAAACGCTGACCTTGAAAATAATGCATACATACCCCCAAAGAGGCAGCACAGGAAGTCATAAAAAATGCAGTTAGTAAAATCTCCTTCTGGTCGCAAACATAATTTATATTTGGACCATGTTTAGATTGTGGTCATTGAAAGACCGTTTTTTGTTAAATTGGAGCTTGCAATCAGTATCTCCTCCATCCTGAACGCAAGTTTCATTAATAAATATTTTTCAAATATTTCAAACAAAATAAATATGCAACCAGCAGATTTGAAGATCAGCCATCCTTCTATCACTTTTAATGAACCCCATTCACTTTCCATCCGCATCTGGCATTGGGTGACTTATCTTACGCTGACTGCTTCTTTAACATGTGTGCTGCTTGGTTCCACCTTGTTCAAAACAAATGATAATATCACCATGGTGCAGGGGCAGCTCCAGGAAAAGGGTGCTGTTGTAACCAAAGACCAGGCACGCGCAGTTGCGCATGAATACAGTGATAAAGTTTGGAATTGGCATAAATTCATCGGTTATGGTTTGTGCTTTTTATTGTTGAGCAGGCTCGTTATCGAAATTGCCCAGCCCACAGAGGAAAAGCTGAAAGTAAAGATAAAAAGGGTCTTGGGTTTTGCGGTCGTTACCGAGGACGACAAGAAAGAAAAAGGGCATTATCTATTTGTCAAAAGAGGATACCAGTTCTTTTATCTCAGTTTATCTATTATGGGCCTCACCGGTCTTGGTCTTGCATTTGAGGATGTCCCTCTATTTAAAGATTGGCATAAGGGGATTACACAAATTCACACCATAACTCAGTATTTTATATACGCATACATCCTATTGCATTTGATTGGTGTTATCAGAGCCGATGCTGGAAAACACAAAGGGATTGTCTCCGGCATGATCAATGGAAGGCAGTAAATTTAGTTATCATATTTTGTGGGGGATGCATAGGAACCCCGCGCCTGCAATTTGCTGCAATGCACGTTGAACAGAGCTTAGTCCTTGGCTGCAAAAATGAGTTATGTACTATCTGCCCAAGCCCTTCTTCAAGGGCCCTATAGGGCAAAATGGGAGCAGCGCAAATGCTTGCGACCATCATCTGGTGCAGTTTGGTGCTTAGAAACTAATTTATCCAACTAAATTTAAATGCTTTTATCCTGATTGGTTGCTATCGAAGAAGAATGGTTTCTTCTTTATTGGATGTCCTATTTGGACGGAGCCATTTTTATAACAAAATATTATCTTAGTATCTCCGCGCTGCCATGCGCTAATGCTCAATGAACTATGACAAAAAAAGCAAATCAGCCGAATAACTTTAGCCGAAAAGGCCCAAGCGTATTTAGCCTGCTTGGCCCATACAGAGGCATGATTTTTTTGCTTATCCTTTTTGCGCTGGTAAGCAACGGGATTAATCTGGCTTTGCCCAAAATAATAGCCAGTGGCATTGATGCCTATCCAAAACATTATGTACTGGAGCGGGTGTTGGGTTCATTTATATTGGCCGCAGTTGTTATTTTTATTTTTACTTACCTGCAAGGCGTGGTGCAAACCTATGCATCAGAACGTGTCGCAAGAGATATCCGCTCCAGGCTTGCTGCTAAAATATCAATGCAGAGTCACTCATTTATCGAACAGGCTAATCCATCCAAACTATTGACCAATCTTACTGGCGATGTAGATTCTATAAAGATGTTCGTATCGCAGGCCATTGTTTCTATCGCTTCATCCGTCATCATCATCATCGGATCATGCATCTTGCTATTCACTATCAATTGGAAACTGGCTTTGGCAATTATTGGGATCATACCCATCATTGGCGGCGCATTCTTTTTTGTATTGAAAAAAGTGCGGGCCATATTTATGCAAAGCAGGCAGGTAATTGACAGGCTGAATAAAGTAATTAATGAAAGTATCCTTGGTGCAGCAATCATACGTGTCGTTAATTCTCAGCAAATTGAATATGATAAATTTCTTGCCGCCAACACCGAGGCGCAGACCCTAGGTTTGAGTATACTTCGCTTGTTTGCGGGTCTGATCCCCATTATCGTATTCACCGCCAACATGGCGGGTCTAACGATCCTTGCCATGGGCGGCCATTTCGTGATAAGCAACACCATGACACTTGGAGATTTTGCTGCATTCAACAGCTATCTTTCCCTGCTGATCTTCCCGATACTGGTGATAGGTTTTATGAGTAATGTGATCGCGCAGGCCACGGCCAGCTATCAGCGGATCCATGCAGTGCTGGAAGTGCCGGAATTACCTGAAAGCGGGACTATTAAAGATGCTCTGAAAGGAAATATCTCATTAACTAATGTATCTGTTGTCTATGGTCAAAAACCTGCACTAAAGAATATTCATTTTTCTGTAAAAGCCGGTTGCTCACTAGCAGTGATAGGACCCACCGCTGCAGGTAAAACACAACTGCTCTATCTGTTGACCGGGTTAATAAAAGCAAATGAAGGGACAGTTGAATTTGACGGCAAAAATATTGAGAGCTATAATAAAGAAAATTTTTACAAGCATGTGGGATTTGTTTTCCAGGACAGCATCATATTCAACATGAGCATACGGGAAAATATCGCATTCAGTGATCAGGTGACGGATGAATCCCTTGCAAAAGCAATTGCTACAGCAGAATTGAAAGATTTTATTGATTTGCTACCGGACAAACTAAACACCATCGTTTCGGAAAGAGGCACAAGCCTTTCTGGTGGGCAAAAACAACGCATTATGCTTGCAAGGGCATTAGCGGTGAATCCCTCCATATTATTGCTGGATGATTTCACCGCCCGGGTGGATACAACAACAGAATTGAAAATTTTGAACAATGTGAAGCACAATTATCCCGGCATCACATTGATTTCAGTGACGCAAAAAATTGCGTCGGTTGAGCATTTTGACCAGGTGGTTGTGCTGATGGAAGGAGAAATTGTTGCCTCAGGCCACCATACCGAGTTGATGCTCTCAAGTCCTGAATACGTACAGATTTATGATTCGCAACAAAGCACCAGGAATTATGAATTACAACCTCAATGAAATTTCCGCGCAGCAGCAAAAAACTTCTACGTTGCGGGCTTTGCAAAAGCTATTGCAATTAATAAAGGAGGAGAACAAAAACCTGCTATTGGCTTTGCTTGCCATTTTCGCAAACTCGGGGCTCAACCTGCTCGGTCCTTTCATTATTGGTTATACCATTGATAAATATGTAGTGCACAAAGACTATCATGGGGTATTGGTTAATTCTGCCCTTTTGCTGGCAATGTACATGCTGGCATTTGTTGCGTCTTACCTCCAGACAAGATTAATGGGCGGCGTGGGCCAAAGAATGCTTTTCAAACTGCGCAACACTATTTTTGTTAAGCTGCAACAACTGCCGGTTGCATTTTTTAACCAGAACAAAGCCGGTGATCTTATTTCAAGAGTGAATAATGACACCGATAAAATAAATCAGTTCTTTTCCCAATCGCTGATGCAGTTCATAGGTTCAATTGCTACAATGACTGGCGCAGGGATTTTTTTGCTTGCAATCAATCTAAGGTTAGGGATTGCTGCTCTATTGCCGGGACTTTTGATTTTATTGTTCACGAAAATTACCTCCAACTGGGTGAAGAATAAAAATGCAGCAAGCTTAAAAACTACAGGTGGTCTGAGTGCTGAGATACAGGAGAGCCTGCACAATTTTAAAGTGATTATTGCATTTAACCGCCGGGACTATTTCAGAAAACGCTTTGAAGAAGTAAATAACCAAAACTATATCAAAGCCAGGGGTGCAGGCATTGCCAACAGTGTCTTTATACCGGTTTTTGGGTTTTTGGCAAGTATCGCACAACTGATTGTACTTACTTATGGAATATTTCTTATTTCCAGGGGGCTTTTTTCCATTGGGCTTCTGGTAAGTTATCTCGCTTATGCAACTAACTTTTACAATCCTTTGCGCCAGCTCGCTGCATTATGGACGAATTTTCAGGTAGCAATGGCAGGCTGGGACAGGATTTCCTACATCTTGAATATGGAGTCAAACCTGGCTATCCTTGAATCAACCAATGGACAAAAGGCTTCCTGTCTTTTTGAATTCAAGAATGTGCATTTTGGTTATGATGAAGGGAAAGAAATTTTGCACAATGTAAATTTTGCGCTGGACCAGGGTAAAACCTATGCACTCGTTGGCCCAACAGGCGGAGGCAAAACGACTACCGCCTCACTGATCGCAAGATTATATGACCCGGTGAAGGGCCAAGTGCTACTGCATGGCAAAGATATTCGATCCTATGAGACAGAGGAGCGCACATCAAAGATCGGTTTCATTTTGCAGGAGCCGTTTCTGTTTACGGGAACTGTGCGCGAGAATATTTTATATGGCAATAAGCAGTTTGTAGGGTATTCAAATGAGCAATTTGAAGAAGTGATTAAAAGGGCTGAGCTTGGAAGCCTGCTGGCGATTTTTGAAAATGGTCTTGACAGCAAGGTATCCTCAGGTGGCGAAAGCATCAGCCTCGGGCAGAAACAACTAATAGCATTCATGCGTGCTGTTTTGCGCAATCCTGATTTGCTTATACTGGATGAAGCTACTGCTAACATTGATACCATTACCGAACAGGTTTTGCAGAACATTCTAAACAAATTACCACAAACAACCACACGGGTTATCATCGCACACAGGCTGAATACCATCCAAAATGCCGATGAAATATTTTTTGTAAATGCAGGTGAGGTAATACGCGCAGGTTCCTTTGATCATGCCCTCAATATGCTCTTGCATGGGAAGCGACAGAGTTGAGGCAATGTTCCGACAATTGAAATTTTCGCGCTGACGAGCAGCCATGCAGGGAAATATATAAATCGTAAATGGGGATAGGCTTTAATTATTTCCATTTTTCCCCGGTTCATTTTTTTATAAAGTCTGTCTGAGAAAGCCAATCCACAAATCGTTCCGGCCATTTGGCTATTGCAAAATGATTATTTTTGCGTACGCCGAATCCATGACCTTCTTTGGCATAAACATGTAGTTCTGCAGGAATACCTTCCTGTTTGTACATCAGATACATTTCTACAACACCTTTTGTGATTTCATCATCATCGTTGTCGCCACACAAAAGAAATATCGAAGGGGAATATTTTGATGCTTTGAAATTACTAGTCCCCTCGGGATAAATAAGAGCTTGGAAATTCGGATAAGCCGACTGCTGCAAGATTATATCTCGGCAGCTCCTGTCGCCCTCATCAAAATACATAGCCGATAGGGCTGCAATTTCTCCGCCTGCAGAAAACCCCATTACGCCGATACTGGATGTGTTGATTTTCCAAGCTTCCGCATTGGCTCGTACAAGCCTGATAGCCCGTTGCATATCAGCTAGTGCATGTCCATGGATAGTATAAGGGGAACCGGCTTGTTTTGCTAACCTGTATTTTAAAACAAAGGCAGCAATGCCGTACCCGCATAGTAAACGGGCGGTGCTATGCCCTTCATGATCAATCCAAAGCTCTTTGTGGCCACCACCTGGAGCAATGATTACCCCAGCCCCTGTTGCAAGGTCTGCTGCAGGCAAATAGGCGGTAATGCTAGGACGATGTACGGAAGATATTATCTTTTCACCTCCGACGATTTTTGTTTCTTCTCTGCCAGCCATCCCTTCTGATCCAGGTGCGCCATCGGGCCAAAGGAGAATTTCGCTTGTGACTGATTTTGAAATTTTATCCCCTGACAACTGTTTTCTAAATAGATTTTTCATTGGACCAATTTAAGGTTTTCATTTATTGAAAAAGAAGCCTGCCGGTTTTGGTACAGCCTCCAGGTAGAAATTGCGCACCGCGCGCACTGCGACCGAACAAGAATATTTAATGCGTTCCGGAAAAGTTTACATGCTGTGATCTCCATCTGAAAAATTCAACTTGAGTCCTACTACCAATTTAAAGCATTGTTTTGTAACCCTCATTAACCTTTCAATACAAATTAAAAATTCCTGGTCCAAGCTCTTTCACAGATATTGGTAGTGTCTCAGTTTGAAATATTTTCAAAATAGTTGCAACATTTTAACAAATCCTTGGTCTAATCCAGTGATACCAAAACAGAAGTATGAAAAATAATGTCTTACTTAAACTCTTGCTAATATTTATCATTATTTCTGCTGTCATTTCATGTGGTGTTCAACGAACCGCAGCCACAAAGGTCAATGTTACAGGAAATTGGCAG
>DATMMJ010000624.1:0-4382 GCA_035569795.1 Puia sp.
CATTTTTTTCAAAACCTGTCACTTCTGTATTCAACTGAAGCTTCACCCCGTTACTGTGTAAATGCGTTTTTAATGTCTGCATAAAATCTCCGGGGTGGATATGGCAATCTATTGGGTATAGCACTCCGCCTCTTACATTTACCTCTACTTCGGGCTCCATATCCTGCACCTGGGCGGCATTATACACTTTTGTCTCGATGCCAAGGGAAGCCGCTTCTTTTGCCAGTTCCATTTCATGCTTTTCAGTCTCAAGGGTTTTATACAACATAAAACAGCCCACTTCTGCCATGCGAAAATGATTGCCTACATCACTTTTAATATCGCTCATGAGTTGCCTAGACAGTTGCAGGATGTTATTTAAGTGAGGTACATGTTCTTCTACTGTTTTCTTATTTGCCTTTCGCCAGAATGTTACCATCCATCTGATCAGGTCAGCATTCAGTCTTGGTTTGATATAAAACGGGCTGGAGGAACTCAGCATCCAGCGCAGTCCTTGTGCGATTATGCCAGGTGATGCAAGCGGAATAAAATGACTTGGGGATATGTAGCCTGCATTGCCGAAAGAAGTGCCGCTAGTTATATCGTCTCTTTCAATAACTGTGACGTCATATCCCTGTTTCTGCAAATAATAAGCGCAACATAATCCTATGACGCCCCCACCGATAATTGTAATGTTTTTGTTCATACATTCTTTTCTGGTTAATAGCCGGTTTGCAGCCAGCAGTTCTCTGCTATCTATCCACCCTACTTACTGTTACTTATTGAGGTAATTTCTTTTATGAATCGAGTTTCAGCCGGATCGAAAGGTTTTCCGTCACTCCGGAAAATATCGTGGAACCACTCAGTAGGTTCCACTGAGCCTTCTTTTGACCCCCATGGAAAAATAGTATTTGTTTTGCCGCTCACTAACCCCCAATTTACTGCTCCCACTTTATATTTTTTAAATACACCCAAATGCGTGATAAACCTGCTGCCATTGGTTCTGGCCATGTACTCAGAACAAATTAGTGGACGGCCACGTTTGGCGAGTTGATTGATTTGTTTATCCAAATCATCGGCTCTATTATAATTGTGAAATGTGATGACATCAGAAGCGCCCAATTGAAAATCGCTCAGGCTTTTGTTATCGTACCATACTGCGCATGTTATCGGTTGTTCCGGACTCACTTCCCGGGCCCATGAAAAAACTTTTTTAAGTAAGGGCAGTGTTTTCTCATTATAATTGCTGTTTCCGGGCTCATTATAAAGATCCCACATCAAAACACGCGGGTCGTTTTTAAAAGTGCCGAGAATATCTTTTTCATATTCCCCCAACTCGCGCCATGATGAGGTGTCTTCATGCATTTTCTTTCCCGGGCATTGCACCCATCCACTGTTATGTACTCCGGGTTTTGGTTTTGGCTGAATCCCCTGCCGCGGTTCGGGATTCCAGCAATCATCAAACAGCACGAACATCGTTTTTATATTGTGGCGGTCTGCAACAGCAAGGTACTCTCCAATTCTGTGTTTAAATCCTTTAGCATCTTTTTGCCAAGGCAGATAATGAAGGAATACACGAGCAACGTTCATGCCTATCCCATTTGCCCAGCCGAGTTCGCGGTTGATTGTTGCCGAGTCGAATGTTTCTGCCTGCCACATTTCCAGTTCATTGATTGCTGTGCTTGGAATGAAATTACACCCAACCAGCCAGGGCTGATGCCTATACCACTCATTTGCTTTTTGAGATGACCATATACTATGTTCCTGCGCGGGCACAGCCAAGCTAGAGGCGACAAAGCAAATAAAGTAAATGTATTTTCTCATAAACAAATATTATTTGAACTATCGATCATTGCCCGATTTATTTTTTATCTGCCCGGTTCTTCCACTTCCACTGAAGTAATTTGATGAAATAGCCGCCCACCACGCTTCTCGCCTGAAAGCCAACTTGTTTTCCATCCGTTGTTTCGTGCCAGTCGCTTAACGGAACCCTTGTGGGTGTTTGACTTTCAAATTTATACACCGGATCAATCAATGCTTCAAAATCGCGCTGGTTGCTTGCTAATGTGGATGTCCAAAGGATCCAATCAGACTTTGTATATGTTTTTCGGCTGTCTAACGGCAACCCGTATGGGTTTTGCTTGGTGAGATAGTATTTCACCTCTTTATCGTACACCTGCTGAGGGAATAAACCCAAGCCTAATAATTTATCCCAAACCAGGTTATACTTCTGGCTCCATGAATTCTTATTGTCAAATGTCAACGAATAATGATCGCCTGCATCGGCAAGCTGTTGCCATTTAAACGCAAAGCCCTGAGCCATTTGCTTATATCTGGAAGCCGTTGCAAATTCTCCAAGGGATTCAGCCATTTGCGCATAAGCACCTATGCCAACAATCGCTTTCACCGAAAGGTTTGCATTGCGTGCCAGATGCCCGGCAAAATCATCTGTGCATAATTGATTGGCAGGGTCAACGCCATCGGTAACCAAAAAATCAACCCACTGAGACAATGTTTTCCAATGCAGCTTCGCATAATCTGCCTTACCTTCAGCTTTGGCAATAGCAGCAGTCAAGATGATCATATTGCCTGCTTCTTCCACCGGCATATCTTCAGGATAGGTCTGACCGTTAGCAATGGGATAAGTCCCAAGATCGTGCGCCGGGAAGAGTTTTTTCCATTTGCCCGATTCAGAATAATCAAAGATACTATTCAGCATGCCTTTCAATAGGTCCGGGTTATATAACAGCGTTAACGGTGCGGATGGATAGGTCACATCTACAGTCCAGATAGAGCCATTGCTGAAATTTTCTTTTTGAGGGAAAAGTATTTCATTATTTGCTCCTCTTACCAATTGATGTGCCGCAAGCGACTGCCGATATGCGGCAACACAAAGCTTCCCGTACGTTTCACCGCCAGCACTGACTGCATCGCCGTACAGCTGCTTATCAAATGCGTTGCATTTTGCCCGGATCACCGGAAAATCAAACGATGCCTTACTGATCAACTGTTCCATTGTCATCCCATCGCGTTTCCACCATGCCTGCAGGTTTTTGTTAAAGTATTGAATGGAGTAAATATCATCGTACCCTATCATTAATTTTTTTTCAATAATGTTGGTGGATGCCTGTAGATCAAACTTTGCACTAAGCATGACCTGCTTTGCCTCATTGCCTGCAATTTTATTTTCCTCGTGGTCAGTCCCATCACTCAAAAAAGATTCCAAAGCAGATTTTACATCCACAGCGTTTAGTATAACGGTCTTATCAGCCTGTGACGCGAGATATAAATAGCCCCAGTCAATCCGGACATCGTCGCCTTTTTTCTGCAGCACTTTCTGGGCTTGAGATCCCACTTTTACAATAGAAAGACCATAATCATTTTTTACTACGCTTGCATTTACAGGCTGACCTCCATTATCTGTTGCAATCATAGCAGAAGCCCCGAAAAATAATTGGACATGATGGGTTCCTCCATCCATTGATTGAATTTTGAAGCTGACGTAAGATACAGGTCGCGAGAACAGATCCAAATTGTCCATCAATAAGGGTGAAAGAAAATTCAACTCAAGCGTCACCGGGCCGCAAGTGAACTCATAACTCGTTTGTGTAGCAGTCATACGCACTGCATTTTGCTCAGCGGGTGTTATACCAACCGGAGGCGCTAATTGAGCGAGGCCCGCATCAATCCAGGCACCGCCACCGGTATTCACACAATGAAAAGCGAGTACATTTTTGCCTTTCCGGAGTCTGTTCTTGATCGAACTACTCAGACTAAAGTTTTCATAGCTGCCATTATAGCAAGGAGAGCACGAGTAAGCTTTGTCACCATTGATATATACCTCCACATCATCGTCATGCCGCAATTGCAGTATCAACTGATCCGTAATTGTATCTATAAGTTCAAATGATCTGCGCACCCATATTTGTTTGGAGGACCATTCCGTTGCGGGTAGGGCGTCTTTGGTTCCAAAGGGTGCCCTGGCTGTTTTCCATTTGCCATCATCAAACCCCTCTTTCATCCAGTTATCTCCCGGACTACTTTCTGTGTATTTGCATTCATAGGGATGATTCTCTCCTGTAGGCAAAATGGTTTGCTCCGGGAATTCAGGCAGCCCTAAAAAATTATAGGATGCGCCATCTACTTTGATCAAACCAGTCAAAGGCTGCTTTTTGCCAGTCCAATGTTTTGTAGCGGATTCATTGAGTTTATCAGTAAATGACCAGATGCTGAAATACGGATCATGGGTTACGAGCGGGTATGCAGGGGCTTTGGCAAGTTGGCCAGATGTGTTTGTAAAAAACAGAATGGAAAATAATGCGTAAAAAATGAGATGCAGTGATTTTTTTTTCAAGTTGAATATTTTAGAAAAAATAATGAAATCAGGATTACAACCATAATGC
>DATMMJ010000625.1:0-8955 GCA_035569795.1 Puia sp.
ATCTACTTACGGCACGCCATGCGGTTTTGAAATAATTCTTGATCATAATAATATATTTACAATAGCTATTAAATAATTTCTACATTTCTGTTATGTTTCTTCATCTTCACGTTGAGCCATTTTCTCGATTGCCAATTATTCCGTCCTCAAACTCTTCACCGGGTTTGTCATCGCTGCTTTGATTGCCTGAAAGCTGATTGTCAGAAATGCAACCATTATCGCAGCTAAGCCCGCCAGCGCAAAGACCCACCATGTTATACTGGTGCGATACGCAAAATCCTGAAGCCATGTATGCATGCCAAACCACGCAAGAGGCGAGGCAATAACCAGTGCAATCAATACCAGTTTTATGAAATCAAAGGATAAGAGGTTCACAATATTGGAAACACTTGCGCCCAGCACTTTTCGGACGCCGATTTCTTTTGTTCGCTGAATAGTACTGTATGATGCAAGCCCTAATAAACCAAGGCAGGAAATAAAAATGGCAAGCACAGCGAAATTGGTAAAGAGGTTACCAAACCTGTCTTCAGCCCGGTATTGCTTATCAAAAAATTCATCCAGAAAATAATACTCGAATGGGCGGTTAGGGATCATATTATTCCATTTGCTTTCAATCGCTTTGATGATGGATGGCAAATTTGCCGACGACACTTTTATAGAAATCAATCCCAAACCCCAGGGTTCATAGCGCATCACTAATGGCTGTATATTTTGCTGTAATGATTTGTAATGAAAATCTTTCAGCACGCCAATGATCTTGCCTTTGCGACCCCATTGGTCAAAATTTCTTCCCACCGCATCTCTAGGGGAAGTATATCCCAGCGATCTTGCAGCGCTTTCATTAATAACCATTGCCTGTGTGCTGTCTGTTTTGAAATCTCTGGAAAATGTCCTCCCTGCTACAATCTTAAACTGAAATTGATTGATATAATCAAAGTCAACAAAATAGAGATCAAGATTTGTTTTTTGCATATCACCCGTTTTGTTTTCCACTTCTGAATAGGCGGAATTATTGCCGCCACCCGGAACGCTTGACGAAAAACTTGCTGATATCACTCCAGGGATGGATGACAAAGATTGCTTAAATACATCTTTATTTTTATCAAAATTTGTTTCGATTATCATCGTTTGGTCTTTATTAAAACCCAGATCCTGATTGCGCATATAATTGAGCTGCGTATAAACTACAATTGTCCCAACAATCAGAACGATAGAGATAGTGAACTGGAAAACAACAAGGCTCTTTCTTAGGATCAGGCCTTTGGTTCCTGTTGAAAAGCGACCTTTCAAAACACTTACAGGTTTGAATGAAGACAAAACAAGCGAAGGATAAAAACCTGCAAGGATGCCTATGCCAACAGAGAGCAGGAACAGGATGATAATATTAAAAGGATGATTGAGAATGCCGGTGCTTATTTGTTTGCCTGCAAGCTGATTGAACAATGGCAATAACAATGAACACAGAAGAAGCGATACCAGAAAGGCAAGGAAACAAATAATTACTGATTCAACAATGAACTGCCTTGCAAGCTGAAACCTTGCAGCGCCAACCACTTTGCGGATACCTACTTCTTTTGCGCGCTCCGCGCTCCGGGCTGTTGTAAGATTAATAAAATTGATACAGGCAATGAGCAAAATAAAAATCGCAATGATTGAAAAGATGCGCACATTATTAATATTGCCTGTTTTAAACCCGTCACGTTTTGATTTGAGATAAACATCGCGTAATCGCTCAAGGCTTAAATAATCCTGCATCTGCAATTTTTTAGCGTCTGCACCATGATGGAATTCCATGAATGCCGGGAACTTTGCTTCTAAAGCACTTGCATCAGTATGCGGCTTTAATAAAACGTACGTATAATAATTATGATTAGTCCATTCGCTATCCTGGGTTGGCTGACCATAAATTTGTTTAGCTGATGACAAGGATACAAACATGTCGGCTTTAATCTGTGAGTTCTCCGGGATATCTTTCATCACTCCGGTAATAGTTGCATTGATTGCAGCACCGGTGAGCTGTACTTGCTGCCCTAAGGGATTTGAATTGCCAAAATATTTTTTGGACGCAGATTGGGACAGCACAATGCTCATCGGCTCTCTCAGTACGGTATTTTTATTCCCGGAAATAAGCGGGAAATCAAATACATTAAATAAAGTAGAGTCTGCAAGCACTGAGTTTTTCTCCTGGAACTTAACATCCCCTTTATGAACAAGAAACCCATCCTGCGCCAATCGCACAGCATCTTCCACTTCGGGAAAATCTCTTTTGACATTAATCGCAATAGGTGTGGTTGTGGCTCCCTGTTTTATCGTTTCAGATGGTGTTTTTGTATCCGTCACAATACGGTAAATGCGGTCTGCTTTTGTATGGAAATCATCATAGCTTGTCTCGAACCGCACATATAAAAATATCAGGAAGCACGATGACATGCCCACAGCCAATCCGATGATATTGATAAATGAAAAAGCCTTGTGTCTCAACAGGCTTCTGAAAGCGATCGTAAAATAATTTTTTATCATGGAGTTCTGTTTATAGTTAGGATGCACAATTCCTTAAATTGGCTTACAATTACTGTTAGCGTCTCATTTTCACATGGAGCCATTATCACATTGTCACATTATTCTGTTCTCAAACTCTTCACAGGGTTCGCCAATGATGCCCGTATTGATTTATAACCAACTGTGATCGCTGCCACAATAAACGTGGCTAAAATGGCCAGTACAAAAATGCCTGCGCCAATCGGAATCCGGTATTTAAAATCCTCGAGGTATTTGTACATGGCCCACCATGCAAGCGGTGCTGCAATTAAAAAAGCGACGACCAGCAGCCTGGAAAATTCTTTCCCAAACAACCATAAGATATTTGACACAGTAGCGCCTAATACTTTGCGCACTCCAATTTCTTTTGTTTTTTGCAATGCCATAAATGAAACGAGTCCATATAGTCCAAGGCATCCGATGAAAATAGCAATGCCTGCGAATGCTTCAATCAGTTTCAGCATAATATCATCCAGTTCATAGAAATTCGCAATGCGTTCATCTAGGAACTGATAGTTGTACACATATTCCGGATATATGCCGTTCCATATTTTTTCAAGAGATGCAAGTGTAGGCTTCATTTGTGCCAGATTGATCTTCACCGCGCAGTTTTGATAATTGCCATAGTTAGAGAAAATCGCAATGGGTGCAATATCTGAGCGGAATGAATAATTATAAAAATCTTTTACTACACCAACAACCAGCGCGCGCCTGCCATTTATTTTAATATTTTTATTCAGCACTTCCTTGGGCGATCTCAGGTTTAATTTTCTTACAAAAGTCTCATTCACTAAGAATTCGCGGATGGTATCAGATTTATACAAATTTCTTCCCGCAACTATTTTCAAATCAAACGTTGGAATATACTGATCATCCCCATCCTTGGAATTGACAGCCCATAGCTCGGCCTTCGGGCGGTTATCATACAAAATATCAGTTGTGTTATTGGCATCTGAGGCAGGTGCCTGCATGCAGAAAGAAATTTTTTCTACCCCTGTAAGTTCTGCGAGGCGGTTTCTCAGCGTTTCCATCTTCAGCCTTCCGACAGAATCATTAGTGGGAACTGGTAGCATCACAATAGCATCTTTTCGGAAACCAAGATCCGATTGCTTGGAAAATTTCATCTGGCTTGCAATCACAATTGTGCCAATGATGAGCATTTGTGAGATGGCAAATTGTGTAACAACCAGTACCCTTCTTAATGAAAAGCCGCCAATATCTTTTTGGGAGAGTTTCCCCTTTAGCGCCATCACAGGTTGAAAACCGGAGAGCACAAGCCCCGGATAAGCGCCGGATAAAAAAATGACAAGAACCGCTGCTATAATTGTAAAGAGGAGCAGCCCGACATTCGTAAATGGGTTGATCCCAAGAGATGTTTTGAATAATCCGTTGAGATAAGGCAAACCTGAACTGGCCAGGCCATAGGCAAGCAAAATAGCAAAAAAGGTGATCAGTGCAGTCTCAGCAATGAACTGCCAGAACAGCTGCATCCGCATGCTACCAAGCACTTTGCGAATGCCCATTTCTTTTGAACGGTTAAGTGCCTGAGCGGTTGCGAGGTTAATAAAGTTCACGCATGCAGTGATGATCAAAAAAAGCCCTACCAACGATAAAGCCCATAAATACTTTTTTTCTGTAACACCGTTATAGTCGGGGTTAAAGTGTATGTCGGATAGAGGTTGTAGTTTAAAGCGAAATGCTTTTTGATTAATAGGATTGTTTGCGTAATATTTTTTCATGAAAGTGGGAAAGGCCTTTTCGACATCCGATGGCTTAACGCCTGGTCTCAGCAAAATAAAGCAATGGGTCTCGCTGTAAATGCCGCCCCAGGCATCGTCCTTTGCCAACCTTTGATTAAGGTCCTTCAAGCTTAGATTGGATACATAAATTTCCTGCTTTCTGTCTGTATTCAATGGAATATCTTTCATTATGCCCGTGATCTTGAAATCTGTCTTATTATCAACGCGGATTATTTTACCCATTGCATATTCAGTCCCAAAATATTTCCTTGCAATCTTCTGTGTTATAATAGCGGTGTTCGGCTCAGTCAGTGCAGATTTCATATTGCCCTGAACCAATGGGAAATCAAAAATGTCAAAAAATTCTGGCTCGACGCAGGTAATGCCATTATCTTCCTGGAATTTCTTATTGTCTTTTGAAGAAGGGATAGAAATCAGTTCACCCCAGAATGTAACCGCTCTTGCAGTTTTCTCAGCGAATGTAAAATCGCTGCGGAAGGCTTTTGTGAATGGCGCTGGAACACCTGGAGTGCGACTGACCTCCTCGTTGTGGATTTCGGTGACGATGCGGTAAATCCTGGCTTTGTTTTTATGGAAATCATCAAAGCTGAAATGAAACGATACCAGTACAAAAATTAATATACCACATGCAATGCCAAGTGACAGGCCAATCACATTAATAGCTGCATAGGCTTTGTTGCGTCTTAAATTTCTCCAGGCAATCTTGAAATAATTTTTAAGCATAATAATCTATTTACGTCCGTGAAATGCAGGATTTACAATTGGATTATGCATGATTGTAAATAATGCCATTTTTTATTAACCAATTTTCACATTTGCCAATTATTCCGTTCTCAGGCTTTTCATCGGATTAGCGACCGCTGCTTTAATAGCCTGGAAACTGATCGTGACCACCGTGATTACTATTGCCAAAAATCCGGTTATCAGAAATATATCAGCAGTAATGTGAATGCGATAGGCAAAATCATTAAGCCAGTTATTCATAGCCCACCAAACAAGCGGGAATGCAATCACGACCGCTATGAGCACCAGTTTCAAAAACTCACCTGATAGCAGGAAGGCAACATTGCTTACCGATGCGCCAACCACTTTGCGGATGCCGATTTCTTTTTGCCTCCTTTGAGCTGTAAATGCGGCGAGGCCAAACAGGCCCAGACAGGATATAATAATTGCAAGTCCGGCAAAATACCGGGATAGTATTCCCACCTTTTTTTCTGCATTGTAAAGTGCCTGGTAATCCTGGTCAAGAAACCTATAATCAAAGGCCATTCCTGGAGTGAAAGCCAGAAATGCTTGTTGTATTTTGTCTATGGTTTGTTTTTCAGTTCCTGCTTTTATCTTCACCATAACGTTTGGCATGGCAGGATACACCTGGAAAAAACACGGCTTCACGGTTTGGTACAATGATTCAAAATTGAAATCAGCCGCTATCCCGATTATCTGGCGCTGCATACCCCAGAATTTAATCATCTTCCCTACAGGATTTTTAAGTCCCATCTCCTTTATGGCCGTTTCATTAAAGATGATTTCATCACGGGCATGAACAGTCTGGGAAAAATTGCGGCCTTCTTTAATTTTTATGCCCGCTGTTTCAAGAAAGTTATATCCCACTTCAAGATTGGAAAATTCGATATCCATATTTGGGGGTTTTCCAGGCCATTCAAAACCTGAAATCGCGCCATGCTCTCCGGTCAGGTTGTGGTAATAACTGGAAGCGTTGACGACGCCGGGGATATTTTGCAATTCATTAATGAAGGTGGCAGCCGCTTTCAATTTCAATGAATCGTTTTCTAGCGGGATTTCAAAATGAATGATGTTATCCCTGTTGTATCCAAGATTCCTAGATTGTATATAATTTAATTGCCTGTACACAATCAGCACGGCAGCAATAAATACAACAGATAAAGTAAACTGGAATATCACCAACCCTTTGCGGACCCACAGCTCACCAAAAGAAGTGCTGAGTTTTCCTTTTAGCACAGTTACCGGATTGAAACTGGAAAGATAAAAAGCAGGATAGCTGCCCGAGATAAGACCCGTGAGCAGCGTAATGCCTAAAATAGAAAGAATCAGATTGGCATTGAAATGAAGATCCAGTTGCTTGCCTGTTATTTCGTTGAAAACACCCAGCAACAAGCTCATGAAAATGACAGAAAGAATCAATGATAAAAAAGCCATAAGCAAAGACTCGCCTAAATACTGAAAAATAAGAGCGCTGCGGGTGGCGCCCACCACTTTTTTAATGCCCACTTCTTTTAGCCTGCGGGAAGCTCTAGCGGTAGAAAGATTCATGAAATTGATGCACGCAATGATTAGTATGAATACTGCGATGATGGAAAATAGTTTCACATATGCAATCCTCCCACCCGCCAGCACGCCGTTTTCATACTCTCCGTACAAATAGTTATCAGAAAACCGTGTAAGAAATAATGTTTTACCGCTGTTTTTATCTTTTTTATCTACAAAATTCTTGAGCTTGCCATTGAGCCGGGCAATATCGGTTCCTTTTTTTACTATGATAAAAGTGCTTGGGTCGCTGTTTCCCCAATTGAGTAAATTGGGTCTTCTTTCCAGAACAAGATCGTAATTGAACATCAGGTCGAACTGGTCAGTAGCCGAGGTCGGGGTTTTTTTGAACACCCCGGAAATAATAAATGATCCGCCAAACTCTGACTGGTCCCATTTCAATGTCTTACCAATAACGTCCTGGGTGGTATTGAAAAATTTCCTTGCAAGCTCTTCGGAAATAGCCACAGTGGATTTATCAGCAAACAAACGGTTTTTATCTCCTGCTGTAAAATGCATTGTAAACGCATTGAAATAATCTTTGCTTACATACTGGCCGCCCGCCTTGATATGTGTATCACCGCTGCTAATAACACCCTTGAACGGGAACCAGGATGCAGGCAATATGGAAACTCCATATTCCACTTCAGGCATTTCTTTGGCTAATGATTTTCCGAGTAAGCCTGCTGTGTACGTCATCGTTTTGATGCCGCCTGCTGTTTTCAGGTTTTGCATCACCTGATATAACTGCTTGTCGTTTTCATTGTATTTATCTACGCTCAATTCATCTGATACCCAGAGATAGATCAGCAGCATACATGCTAAACCGGTAGATAATCCTAAAAGGTTAAGAATGGTAAACTGGCGGTCCTTGACCAGGTTCCGCCAGATAATTTTCAGATTATTTTTAAACATGCATTTTGATTTACGATTTTAGCTGTGCGCTTACTTCATTTTGGTTATCCATTACAGTCATTAATTTGCTTTAGCACATTGGCATATTTGCACACTTTCACATCACTCTGTCCTCAAGCTCGTCACCGGATTTGCTACTGCCGCTTTAATTGCGGTGTAGCCCACAGTCAGCCACGCAATACACAATGAGCATAAAATGGTAACAACAAAAAACCACAGTCCCAGCGTAATTCTATAAGTGTATTGTTGCAGCCACTGATGCATAAAATACCATGCGATCGGCGAAGCAATCAAAAATGCAATGGTGATGAGAATAGTGAATTCTTTCGATAACATGACTACGATGTCTTTAACCGCTGCTCCAAGCACTTTGCGAATGCCAATTTCTTTTTTGCGCTGTACGGCCATAAAAGAAATCAATCCATATAAGCCGAGACATGAAATGAAAATAGCAATGCCGGAAAATATTTTATAGAGCTGCGATAATTGATTTTCCTGTTTGTAATAATCAGCAATTGACTGATCCAGGAAATTATATTCAAACACATAGTTGGGGAAGTTTTTGTTCCATATATTTTGCATGGAAGCAATAATGGCTTTTGCTTTGGTCATATTGATTTTAATATTTGCAAGCCCATATTGATCCTTCATTGTTGTCAATACTACAGCACCAATGGGATCGCGAAGCGAATTGACATGGAAATCTTTGACAACCCCGACTATAGGACAGGTTTTCCCATTCACATTAATTGATTTGCCGATCGCATCTTTAGGATTTTGAATGCCTAATTCCTTCACGACTGTTTCATTCACTACAAATTCACGCATGGTATCCGATGGAAAATATATTCTGCCTGCAACAAGGAGTAAATTATAAAGTCGAAAAAAACTGGTGTCTGCAGGTTTCATGCATACAATCATATCCGGGGTATTGCTTTTGTTATTATTAACACGCAGATCGGTATACCATCCTCCTCCTGCTGAGGGCGCAAACGTGCTCAAACTTACATTTTCCATTCCCGGGATTTTATTCAATTCGTTTCGAAGCAAATCAGCTTTTGTTCTGCTAAGGCTATCGCCTGGAAAACCGGCATTGATGACTGCATCTTTTCTGAAACCCATATCAGCATTGCGGAAATAATCCATTTGCGATGCCACTACCAATGTTCCTAGGATCAGCACCTGTGCAATCACAAATTGAAAAACCACCAACCCTCTTCTGAAAAAAATTCCTTTGTTATTATCAAGGGTCAAAGCGCCTTTTAAAACATTCACAGATTTAAACCCCGACAACACCAATGCCGGATAAAAACCGGAAAGAATTGTAACCAACAATAAAGCACAGATCATGAACAGGATTAATTTGGCGCCATACAGAACTGATGCTGACAAATGAATATCGAGAAGATTATTTACAAAAGGGATGCAAATAAAAACAATCATTAACGAGCCAAGC
>DATMMJ010000626.1:0-3334 GCA_035569795.1 Puia sp.
TGATGCGGTCGCTTAACGAGCCGTGGTTGGTGCCTATGCGCATGGCTGTTCCATATTCCTTGCAGATTTTTACGAGCGGAGAAAATCGCTCCTGTATTCTTTCAATTTCTTCATGATACTCCGCATCGTTGTAATCAATAAACTCAAATTTCTTTTTATCAATATAATTGCCTGGGTTTATTCTCACTTTCTCCACGATCCTTGCAGCAATCTCCGCTGCATTTGGTGTGAAATGAATATCTGCAACTATCGGAGTTGTATAACCGCGTTTGCGCAATTCGTTTTTTATGTTCCGGAGGTTTTCCGCTTCCTTTTTACTGGGCGCTGTAATGCGCACGAGTTCCGCGCCTGCCTCAATACAGCGGATGGATTGCTCCACAGTGGCAACGGTATCCATAGTATCAGTAGTAGTCATCGTTTGCACGCGGATAGGATGAAAGTTTCCTAACAGCAGGTCGCCGACTCTTACTTCTTTTGTTTGGATTCGACTATATTGTGTTAACAAATTACAGTAAAGTTGCATGGAAGATGATAGCATTTAACGCTAACTGCAAAAATAACAAACAAAACGATGCTGCAGGATGACCAAATCATCATTTACCAATCCTTTTCAGGTTGCGACAGGGTTTTCATTTTATTCTGATTCATTTTGTCCTGCACATCTTTTTCTTTTTGCTGCAGTGCTTTTAATAGTTGTTCTACCTGTTGTTTGGTAAGCCTGCTTTTCTGTTGTTGCTGCTGCTGAGGCTGTTTTTGATCCTGTTTCTGCTGATCCTTGTTATCTTGTTTCTTGTCTTGTTGTTTTTTGTTATCTTTTTGCTGTTGTTGCTGGTCCTTTTTTTGCTCCGTCAGGGCCTTTTGCAGGTTATCTCTGGCTTCTTCATCCGAAGGGTTCAATTTCAAGGCATTTTTCCAGGCAGCAATGCTTTGATCCAATTTTTTTTGTTTTATGGACGCTACTCCTTTATTGTAAAAGCTTTCTTCTTTTACATCCTTATCCTCAGCATGCGCTGATGCATCGTCATAAGATTTGGCAGCATCCTCAAAACTATTTTTTCTGAACTGGGCATTACCGAGATTATAATTTGCTGCTGCACTACCCGGCGATTGCTGCAATGCCTGTTGGTATTGCTTTTGCGATTCATCAAATTTTTGTTCCTTATAATACCGGTTGCCTCGCCTAATGGCCGCATTTTCGTTTTGAGCATTTAACGTTAGTGAGCAAAATGCCGATAAGAGAATAAATATATATGAACAATTCTTCAAACCAGTTTGATTTTTCTTTCAGGTAAAATGAATTCTAATAAAAGCAAAAGCAAAGCCGCTCCAAGAAACCATTGGAAAAAGCTTTCATAATTTACGTACTCGGTGTCGCTTAAGGATTTCCTTTCAATGCTATCCAATTGCTGTGATAGGGTGATCAGCACGTCATCCATATTGTCGAGTCTTATGTAAATGCCATTGGTTACGTCAGCTAGATGGCTCAGCTCCGCTTCATTCAGTTTCGATATTACTGTTTGCCCTTCCGCATCTTTTTTTAATTCTTTAGTTATGGGGTCTATGATCGGAGCACCATCTGGTGAGCCAATGCCAACAGTGTTTATCATCACGCCATTTTTGGCAAGGTCTTTTGCAACTTTTTCTGCATCGGGGTCGTGGTCTTCGCCATCACTGATTAAAACTATTGCTTTATATTTCTGCTCTTTGGTATTGAATGACGAGTTTGCCATATTCAGTGCATCGGCAATTACAGTACCTTGAGTTGGCACTGCATTCGGGCTTGCATCCTGGATATACATTTTCGCCGCACCGTGATCTGTGGTTAGTGGCATTTGCATATATGCGCGGCCTGCAAATAATACAAGGCCCACACGGTCATTTTCTAATTTGCTCATTAACAAGGTGAGCAATTGCTTGGCGCGTTCCAGGCGACTTGGCTTTATATCCTCCGCCAGCATACTTTTGCTCACATCCAGCACAAGCATGACATCTACGCCTTTGCGTTGTATGTTCTCCGATTTTCCCTGCTTCTGTAAATTCATTATACCTAAAGCAATTCCTCCAAATGCAAGAAGCACAATGATGAATTTTATCAGGAATTTTAACGGAGAATAATTTTTTGTCAATTGGTTCACTAAATGCCCATCACCAATTTTTATGACTGTGCTTTTTTTCCATTGAAGAAGGAATACAAAAAGCAATACTAAAAAAGGTATGGCAGTTAACCCCCACCAATAATTTATATTTTCAAAGCGCACCGCTAATAAGTTGATTAAATTGATACAATATGCCAATTTGCAAGATAAAGAACTAAGTCCTGCAAAAAGAAAACCAGGCCCATTTTAAGAATTTATTGCAACAGAAGTCCAAAAAACCAGGAATCAACCTCGCAGCGCAGAGTTTATTTACTCATTTGACCCTGCTGAGTCCGCAGACTTCTGATATTTTACTTCCTGCCTTGAAAAAAGCCCATTTGAGACAATATACTTGTTAAAATCTTCAATCGCACATCCTTCATATCAACATGATGGTCTGTTGATTCAATATTCAGCACAAAAAAATAGGGATGTTTGTTTTCCTCGATCCAGCCAACAATCCAGCCGATCTCATTACCATTTTCTTTATTTCCCCAGCCTGTTTTAAAGCTTAACTTATAGTTGGCATTATCTTCTCGCAGCATCACCTTGCGCACAATACTTTGTGTCCGCTCAAAAAAGGGCAATTGACCGAAATATAATTTTTTGACCAACCCCATTTCCTCATCAGGAGTGATCTTTAGATGGTTGTTAAGCCAGAACGAATCAACCGGGCCGCCGATGTCCCTATTACCATAACCTATAGAATCGATCCATTTTTTCATCGTGTCCCTCCCAATCCGTCTTGCCACTTCCTGATAATAGGGGACGGAGGATACTTTAAAAGCTTCTGCCATTGTCAGGTCTTTGTTCCAGTCGGGGTTCCACCGCTTCACGCCGTCCCATTTAATAACCATTTGTTCATCGGTAATGACTCCGATTTGGATACCAATGAGCGAATTGACGATCTTAAAAGTGGATGCCGGGGTGTAGGAGCTATCCCGAAATCGCTTTAGGTTGTAAATTGTGAAATCTCCCTGACCATTGTCGAATAAGCCAAAACACCCTGTCACGTTTGCTGAGTCAAAATATTTTCTAAAGGTATTGTCTTCGGTGACGTTGTTTGGCGTACATGAAAAAAAGCCGCAAGACACAAAGAGTAAAATGCACAATAACTTCAGCATTATAATTTTTTTTGCAAAGATATAGATGTGTGAGGCTATGATATGCTATGTTAAGGAATTCTGTTAAATACCACT
>DATMMJ010000627.1:0-5256 GCA_035569795.1 Puia sp.
CGGTTTTTGCATCGCTGGAAAATTTCAATATTGGCAATATTTTTTATCCGTTCGCAGGATTTAATGTGAAGCTCACAGCGATCCTGCTGATTGCGTTTTTTACATGGATCAACACCAAAGGAATCAAGACGAGTGCAGGAATCAGCACCATTGTATTGATTTTGGTTTTCATTGGCATCCTTACCATTGTTGTCTTTGGCCTCAGCAGCAGCCATTCTGATCTGCACCGCGTTATTGAAATGAGGTCAGATCCATCATCACCTGTTACTTTCAGTGCTGTGTTCACGGCGATGCTGGCTGCATTCTGGGCTTATCAGGGTTGGGCGGCGGTGGGCTATATCGGCGGCGAAGTGAAAAATCCAAAAAAGAATATTCCGCTTGGCCTAACCATCGGAGTATTTGTCATCATTGCCATCTATTTGCTTGTAAACAGCACGTATTTGTCACTATTATCCATTCCTCAGCTGGAAAAGATTTATCATTCACAGAACAGTATTGCTGCAATAGAAGCTGTAAGACAATTTTGGGGAAGTAACGGGGTATTGTTTATTTCCTCACTGATAGCGGTCACTACACTGAGCGCAACACATGCAACTATTCTGGTGAGCTGCCGTATGTATTATGCAATGGCCAAGGAAGGATTGTTCTTTCCTTCTGTGAGTCGGTTAAATAAATCCAACGTTCCTGCGCACTCATTGTGGTATCAGGGTATTTGGGCATGCGTGCTGGTTTTGTCTGGCACATTTGATCAGCTAACAGACATGATCATTTTCGCAGTGTTTATATATTATGGAGCCACAGCGCTCGGCGTTTTTGTTTTGCGGAAGAAAATGCCTGATGCGCCCAGACCCTATAAAGTGTGGGGCTACCCGGTTGTACCGGCAATCGTTGTGCTATTCAGCGCAGTTTTATTTTTTAACACGATATTTGCGCGCCCCCGGGAAGCCGCAATTGGCATGGCTTTGATGCTGACGGGTGTGCCATTGTATTTTTGGTTCAGGGGAAGGAGTAAACAAGGGGTTTGACTATTTCTATAATTGTTTTGCGTTAAAAGACCTTCGTCACCACGTCCAAAAATCCTTGCAGCGCGTTTTGGCGCTGCCGACCTGCATTAACTAGACCTCTGTGTTAACCTGGATTTCACATTAATCAAGCTATTTGCACTCAATGATTGCAACGCTCGCCCGAAAAGATTGAAATAAATTTGACCTGCCATTTAACCACCAGAAGTTACAGGACTATATTTTGCAACAGCTCACTTTTGCTGGGATAGTCTGTGTTGTAATGCAGGCCACGGCTCTCTTTGCGGAATTGCGCTTCTTTCACGATGAGGTACCCTACGGTTATTAAATTTCTTGCTTCACATACTTGCGGAGAAACGGCTGTAGTTTCGTAAAGTGTTTCAATTTCTTCATGCAACAGGTCTAATCGCTTTAATGCCCGCTGCAAACGCATATCGGTCCGCACAATGCCAACATAATCGCTCATCAGCAATTGTAATTCTTTCACGCTTTGGGTGATGAGGATCATTTCTTTTGGCTGCGTGGTGCCTTGCGCATTCCAGTCTGGGATATTTTCTTTCATCTCAATTTCTTTCACTTCTTTTACCCCATCGAGATAACAGCGATGACTGAATACAAGCGCTTCCAAGAGCGAATTGCTCGCCAAACGGTTTGCGCCGTGAAGCCCCGTAGATGCACACTCACCGCATGCATATAAAAACTTAATGGATGTTCTTCCCCATGCATCTGTTTTGATGCCGCCACAACTGTAATGCGCCGCAGGAGCAATCGGAATTAATTGTTGAGTTACGTCAATGCCGATTGATTTACACTTTTCAAAAATGTTCGGGAAGTGTTCAATAAATTTTTCTTTGTCCATGTGACGGCAATCCAGGTATACATGCTCGGTCCCTGCTCTTTTCATTTCATTATCAATAGCGCGGGCAACAATATCGCGTGGTGCAAGGTCTTTTCTCGCATCGTATTTTTCCATGAATGCTTCTCCGCTCTTATTGCGAAGGATGCCGCCATCACCGCGCACAGCTTCGGTGATTAGGAAAGATGGGCTGATGCCAGGTTCGAAGAGTGCAGTCGGATGGAATTGAATGAACTCCATATTCTCAATCCTTCCCTTTGCCCGATAGGCCATCGCTACACCATCGCCCGTTGCGATTTTCGGATTGGTGGTTGTGCGGTACACCTGGCCGTTACCTCCTGTCGCAAACAATGTAATACGGGAAATTATTTTTTCAATCTCCTTGGTATGCAGGTTAAGCGCATATACTCCATAACATTCGATGTCAGGAGTTGATTTGGTTATAAGATAGCCAAGATGGTGCTGTGTGATAATATCAAGAACAAAACAATGCTTGATGATCTGGATATTGTTTTGTTTGGAGACAGTTTCAAGCAATGCCCTTTCAATTTCTTTTCCTGTAACGTCTTTGTGATGAAGAATCCGAAATTCAGAATGTCCGCCCTCTCTTCCTAATTTATAATCTCCTTCGGGGTCCTTGTCGAACCGGGTTCCCCACTCTATGATTTCCTGTATCCTTTCTGGGCCTTCTGTCACCACAATCTCCACAGTTCTCGGGTTGCACAATCCATCGCCCGCAATTAATGTGTCCTGAATATGTTTGTCATAGCTGTCATTTTCAAGGTCTGTAACGCCCGCAATACCGCCCTGCGCATACTTTGTGTTGGTTTCATCTGCCTGCGTCTTAGTGATCACCAAAACTTTTTTGTCAGGATAATACTGCGCAACTTTCATTGCATAGCTTAAACCAGCGATACCGGAGCCAACAATTAGAAAATCTGTTTGTATCATAATTTTAAAGCGCAGCTAAAGTTACTTGTTATCGGCATAATTAATAAACGTTGTCGGGGTTGGGGAACAATTAATAATTGGGCTGATGGGTAAGACCACTTCACTGTTGAGACTCGGGAACCGGTGGGGTTATGCAATATATTCTAAGCGGATAATGCCTCAGAGAGTTATCCTAAAGAGGCGCCATAGGGAAGAACCTTCCTTAAATTGGTTACCTAAATCAAATGCAAGTTTTGTGTTGGGGATTTTGGGAGACAATGCGTCTAGTAGAACAGATATGCATAAATTTTGATATCGTAGTCTCAACAATAAAAGAAAAATAGTCTGAACTATTCCAGTTACACCAATACCTGAGTTTGGTTTTTTGCGGATGCTTTGCACAGGGGGCTTGGTAAAACAGCGCATTTCACAGTATTGAAAACTTTGTTACAAACTATCAAGCTCGGCCCATCTTTAATTAGGGCTATCAACCAACACTTCCTTTTGCTGCATATCCAGGCTCATTAGTATTCGATCGAGTACTCAAATTTTTCTGGATGCTCCATCACTTCTGCGAGGTTATATTTAATTGTTACTGTCTTTTTATCTTCCGAAAGTTTTGCAAACGTGTTGGTTATTTTTTTTGCAGGTTTTGGCAGATGGATGGTAATAGTGTAAGGCACCTCCATACCCATGTCTCCTGCTTGTTTCATCTGGCCAAATTGTTGGCTTTCTTTCATTGCTTTAAATTTTTCCTTGTTCACGGTTCTTGAAATATAGCCGCTCCTGCTTATGAAAGTATACACCGAATTGAATTGACCGAAGTCAGGACCTCCTCCCGGTGGATTCTCCGATGAATCTCCTTTTCCTTGCGAAAGGCTTTTTAGCATTTGGCCTGTGCCGAGAGAGCCATCGCCGATAGATGTATATAGTTGCTGTAGTTGATCTTGATTTTTAAATGGGAAATGCATATCCGTTTTAAAAAGATTCTCATCCATGTTCAGACTCATGTGCAAATGCCCTTCTCTCAGCAACGCTTTCTTAGACGGAGGAATGCTAGTCGAAGTATCAACCAATGTCTTCATCAAAATGGATGTATCCATCTTTTTCTGAGGCATTTGCTTTTCGAGCTCCTCTTTCCCAATGGTGCTTTGCATCATTTCAAGCAGCTTGTTCATGTTCATATTCATCGAGTATTCTCCGCTGCCATCCTTTTTAATATCGATGTCTTCATTAATTTCGACACAACTGCTGAGACAAAATAAAAATGCAAGCGGCAATAATACCTTCACGATTTTCATGCTTTTGAATTTTGGAGGCAAGTTAAGGCTTTTGGCCTACGGTTACCTGATACTGAACGGTAAAAGTTTGTGAATGCCGCGGCTTTAATGATACCAGGCCCATTTTATTATTAAAACAATCCGGCGCTCCACTTAGGTTTTCTATGGCAATGCTTTGCCTGTGACTGGGCGTATAAATTTGCAGGTACGGATATGAACCGTCAGTAAAAAAACCAACCTTTAAGCCGTTTGAAGAATTTACGATTTCACAAACCGGCTTCCCATTTTCGGGTTCAATCATAAAACAATTGTCTAGCTGGATATCGCCGACAGGGTGTGATTCGTTAAACAAATTATATTCTAATAGTTTTCCGGTTGGTATTAATTTATCATCAAATTCAATAATGGCGCGGGCATTAAAATGCAACAACCAGTTGTTAACGAGTCCACCTAACCGAAAATAAGGGTGCCACCCATCAGCAATCGGTATTTCTGTTTCACTCAAATTGGATATGGTCGTTTGGATTTTCAGCCTGTTGGCCGGTCCAAGAAAATATCTTATCTCACAGCGATAACTAAACGGATATCCTTCATCATCATGATCATAGTCGTATTTCAGAACCAGCGAAGCCATATTCTCATTCGCAAATTCATCAACAACGTCAAAGGCTTTATTGTACAGTAAGCCATGGATTGCTGAACCATCGATAAATTTATTTTTAAGCTCATATTGGTTTTCATTTGCGGAGTATTTGCCATTCGAGATGCGGCAAGGGAACGGCGAAAGCTTAGAGCTTTTATAGGAATTGGCTGCCTCTTTTTGGGCTTCTTCCAGGTTTTTATAATTGTCAATGATATTGAAAGATTTCTTATCCATCAGTACGTTGAATGCATGCAGTGATGCACCAAAAGCCGGAAGAACTGCCACTTCCGTTGCTGACTGGTTCTCTTTCAGGGTTATCAGATGGAACCCGTTTTGCACCGGGGTGGAAATTGAAAATCTCATGTATAAGTTTGTGATAGCGAATGTAAAGAAAATCATTATTTTTCAGGCATGGAAGAGAACATCATTGGTGAGTTTCAACAGCGGTTTAATAAGAAGCCGTTAGTAGTCACTGCCCCGGGGAGGGTTAACCTGATCGGCGAACATACGGATTATAATGAGGGG
>DATMMJ010000628.1:0-3522 GCA_035569795.1 Puia sp.
ATATTGATGGATACCAGGTCGGCGATGGGGTAGAAGCAGCTAATGCTTTTAAGAACGGCCAATGTGATGCAGCTGTGGTTTGGGCGCCTGATGATGAAGACTGTGTTGCGTCTCAAGCCGGTGCGAAAGTGCTTGTGAGCAGTGCGGTTGCATCTCAGATCATCGCCGATGGCCTATTGGTAAAGCAATCAGTGCTTAAAGACAAGCATGACAAGATAGTGAAACTGGTTAAAGCATGGCTTGAAGGAAATGCGATGGTCAACAGCGATCCCACCGCCAAAAAAGAAGCAAATGCGCTTTTTGCAAAGGGATTTAAGTTCCCTGAAGATGTAGCTGCTAAATCCGCTAATAAAGTTTATTTTTCAACACTCGGTGATAATATAAACTTCTTCGGTCTTAACAGCACGTACACCGGAATGACGGGGGACAGAATGTATGGCAGGATGGCTATTAAATACACAGAGGTGGGCCTGGCCAAATCGCCATCTCCTTGGAGAAATGTTTCTGACCCGTCCGTGATAGAGGAACTTATGAATGAAAAAGATTTTGCTGCAAATAGTAATCAAACGGCTGCAAAAGTAGAAGCATTTAAGCCTGCAACGGAAGAGATAAAAAAAGAAGTTTCTCAATCCAGTAAAATCATTAGCCTTGAATTCCCAACCAATTCATCTGCGCTAAATGAAGATGACAAGGTGCTTATAGATAGAGAAATCAAGGAGCTTGCCCAAGGTTTTGCCGGAGCTTATATTCGCGTGGAAGGCAATACGGATAATGTGGGCGCTGCTGCACTGAATGACAAGCTTTCTATGAGCAGGGCAATATCAGTGGTTAAATACCTCGTGGATGAACATAAGTTCGATCAGAATAAATTTATTGTTGTGGGCAACGGTTCCAAAAAACCAGTTGCAGGCTGCGAGGGGAATCAGGATGAGGACTGCCGGGCAAAAAACCGCCGCACGGAATTTCAATTTATTTGGGACAAATCAGAAAAGTAGAAATTTGTTTGTTGAAGGAGGACTTAAATAGTCCTCCTTTTTAAGTTCATGCATAATTAATTCTTATGAGCCCAAAAAACGAAGAAGAAAAAACCTCTTTTAATGTTGAATTGAAAAGGTTTGCCAATAAATATTTTTCGCCTCTGCAATTGTCTGGATGGCTTATTCTTTTTGCGGTATGGTACGGGGTTACAAATTTTGGCGTCATCAATAATCATGTAATGCCTACACCGCAAAAAACATGGAATGCTTTCACGGACATGAAATCAAATGATAATTTGATGAACAACATTATTTTTTCTTTGCGCATCAATGTGCTGGGTTATATTAAGAGTATTATCGGTGCACTCCTTGTCGGCTTTGCTATTGGGCTATGGCCAACGGTGCGCAAAATGTTCAGTCATCAGGTAAATGCATTGAGGTTTGTGCCAATTACCGCACTCATGGGGATTTTTATAGCTATCAGCGGTTTAACGATTGCGACGAAAATAAATTTCCTCGCATTTGGCATCTGGGTTTATCTTGTTCCTGTTGTAGTCCAGCGCATAGATGAAGTAGACACAACCCATCTTCAAATGATGAAAACATTGGGTGCCAGTTTTTGGCAAACGGTGCGATACGTGACTTGGAGGTCAGTCATTGCAAGGCTTTCGGACGACATCAGGATTCTGGTAGGTATCAGTTGGACGTATATTATTGTGGCGGAGCTTGCCGGTATTCAGGGCGGGTTGGGAAGCCTGATCTTTTTGGGTGAAAGACAAAGCAATGTCGGGAAAGTATATGCCGTAATCTTTATCATCGTTGCCATTGGGATCATTCAAGACGCATTGTTCAGATTAATCGACAGGCTATTATTTAAGTTCAAATACCAATAAAATGAAAGAAAGCCAATCAGCAAATGATCTTACAGGTCGAGGCACCAATACGCTGCCACCCGTACTCGAGTTGCGTGGTATTCACCAAACTTATTTTGATAGTAAAACTCAACAAGACTTTGTTGTGTTCGACAATTTCAATTTGTCTGTAGAAGATTATCCTGACATGGGGCAATTTGTTGTGATCATGGGAAAATCAGGGTGTGGTAAATCTACCATCCTTCGTTATTGGACCGGCCTGCAGAAGCCAACTTCAGGTCAGGTGTTTATTGGTGGCAATCCACTAGGAGAAAACCAAAGTATGCCCATGGTTTTCCAGCAATACTCTTCACTGGAGTGGTTCTCGGTATTGGAAAATGTTGCGCTGCCATTGACTTTAAAAGGTACGTCCCAAAAACGGGCTTATGAACAGGCAATGGAAATGATAAAAGTGGTTGGCCTGGAGGGTCATGAAAATAAATTTGCGAAAATGCCTCAGCTATCCGGCGGTCAATTGCAGCGTGTTGCCATTGCTAGATGCCTTGTCGCCAATCCTAATATGCTCTTGCTCGATGAGCCTTATGGCGCACTTGATGGATTTACAAGAGCTAATATGCAATTCTTTTTGCTGGATATTTTTCAGAAAAGAGAATTGGCAAATTTTAATCCTACTGTTGTACTCGTAACACACGATGCAAGCGAAGCTGTCCTACTGGGTCACGATATATATATTATGGATTCAGATCCTGGAAGAATAATCAAACACATCCAACCTGACTTGCCCCAGCATCGGGACAGGACGATTCGCAAGCAACCGCGGTTCATTGAGATTGTTTCCTATATAGAAGATGTCATGGAAGGGGTAGTAAAATAAATATTTGATGATTCCCTGAGGCTGTTCAATAATATTTTTTCAACAATAAAAATCTTATGGCTTTAAAGAAGGTGGATTTTGCAAAACTTTTACATAAATCGGAAACTGTGGTAAAGGAGATGGGATTAGTTATTCGCTATACGCATAACCTTGATCCGTTTTTCAAAGGAGACCTTGATGGCAAAACAATTTATATTGGCACCCATTTATCAGGAGAAGATAAGCTGTTTAACTTGTTGCATCTTACGGGGCACAGCGTGCAGTGGAATATCAATAAGCTGCTTCGTGATCTCGGTTCGGAGTTATATCTGAACCCCGATGATGAATTATTAAAAAAATTGCAAACCTATGAGTGGCAGGCAAATTGTTATGCGCTTTCCGTTTTACATAGCGCGAAGATTTTTAATTTGGATAAATGGCTAACCAAAAAATATGTCATAGACATGATGTATTTGACACATTTCTATAAAACGGGCAAAAAATTAAAACGCATCACCAAAATAGCCAAAGCTTATCCATTTAAAAAAAGGCTGGAACCAAGGACGATTCCTGAGTTCACTCCAACTGCTGGGGAAAGAACGCGCAACGGCCTTGTGATTACTTTCAACGAATAGAACTTGTAGCCGGGTTATTTTTCAAATTTGCTTCGACTAGCCATCACCGTAATTGCAAGGCCCATCACGGCAATCAGGCCTAAGGAAACCTTGAGGCTGCTTGCCTGCGCGATGAATCCAATAAATGGCGGCCCGAATAAAAAGCCAAGATATCCAATTGTAGAAACTGCGGCTAACGCTACTCC
>DATMMJ010000629.1:0-6744 GCA_035569795.1 Puia sp.
TTCCAAATGGCTGATCGCTTTTTTCATGGAATCCTGAGCGTCTTCCATAATCAATTCTAATTCTTCTGACATAATAAATAAATTAACAGAACTACAAACCTACACTAAAAGAGAAATTGAGCAAAAGGAGAAGAACAAAAAAATTAGATTAAAGCAAAATTAATTTTTTTGCTCCAGGACGGAATCATTGGTGAAAGATACAAGCTTCGAAGGCTTTAGCTCAATATTATCCTGCTTGGATGATTGCGGGATTTTTGCAATGCTTAGCCTTGGCTTGGATTTAATATAATATAGCAGCAGTATGAAACCAAAGAAAAAACCAATTACTGAAAATATGAGTAAGGTGCAACCGATCGATCTGCATAGATACACAAGCGAAACCAAAGACAAATTTATACCCACCAAAATCATGGTAATTGCCCTGTGGGAAAGCCCTTTATCCAAAAGCAGATGATGGATATGGTTCCTGTCCGGGCTGAAAGGAGAACGGCGATAGAATATGCGTATCGCAAATACCCGCAAAGTATCCAGCAAAGGCATCATTAAAATGGCAAACCCGATTGCAGGGGCCGATGCTACCGGATTGCTGACGTCTGTCGTATTGGCAACATTAATAAATTTGATAACTAATATCGCATTTATTGAACCAATGAGTAAGGACCCGGTGTCGCCCATAAATATTTTTGCTGGCTGAAAATTAAATATCAAAAATGCCAGTAGGCTGCCTGCCAAAGAAAAAGCCAGTATTGAGTAAGAAAGCATATTAACACCCAGAAAATAAAATCCGAAAATGCTGAGGGCCATCAGCCCCAAAGAACCTGCCAGGCCATCAACGCCATCTATCAGGTTGAATGAGTTAATGATAACAATCACAGCAAAATAGGTAAGCAAGAGGCTGAACATTTCCGGTAATTGATATATTCCCAGAAATCCATGCATGCTTTTGATCTGAACCCCTCCGTAATAAATGATCATGAAAGCCGCCAAAACCTGGCCAATGAATTTTTTGATTGGCGAAATGATGAGTATATCATCTTTTAAGCCCAGAAAGAAGATAATTAATGACGCTGCTATAAAATATTGAAACTCTGAGGATTTTTCAAAATGGATCGTCAACAGGCAGCCGAATGTAAACCCTGCAAAGATACCAATCCCACCTAATGGCGTAATTGGTGTGTGATGCAGCTTGCGATCTCCATCCGGTACGTCAAAAAGCTTTTTCATTTCTGCTACATTTATTATCACAGGTATAGCCAGAAACGTAATCGTAAAAGAAATCATTATGGATAGCAGAACATCAAACATTAATTTAGTTTTGATTGGTACAAAAAAAATAATTAACTCCCATCTTATATAAAACCAATCCGCAGATAATAAATTGTATGCAAGGTAGTAGTATATTTTAATGAGAACAAAACTTTAGGCTTCAGATTTGCCAGTCCCGAAGCGGGAATGTGAATAACGAGTTAATAGACAACTTTCATTGACACATCTGAGCGTTCAAGATAAATTCTTTAGTTTTGCCTTAATCAATATTCAAATTATCAATATGGCTGAATTAAAATCAATAGCTACTCAAATAAGAAGAGATATATTAAGGATGGTGTATGGCGCTCAGAGCGGGCATCCTGGGGGATCATTAGGCTGCACCGAATTTTTCACATGTCTTTATTTCAGTATTATGCGGCACAATCCTCAATTTAGCATGGATGCAAAAAATGAGGACGTATTTTTCCTATCCAATGGCCACATATCGCCCGTATTTTATGCAACACTTGCACGTTCAGGTTATTTTGATTTAAAAGAACTGGCTACTTTCCGCAAAATAAATTCCAGATTGCAGGGCCATCCTGCAACACATGAACATTTGCCCGGCATCCGGGTTGCCAGCGGCTCACTCGGGCAAGGATTAAGCGTCGCCATAGGAGCTGCCCTGACAAAAAAACTCAATAAAGAAAATAGCATCGTATTTTCTCTTCATGGTGATGGGGAACTGGAAGAAGGCCAGATATGGGAAGCTGCATTGTTTGCTTCTCACCACAGAGTTGATAACCTCATCTCCACTATTGACTGGAACGGACAGCAAATCGACGGTACAACTGCTGATATTGGAGGCTTGGGAAATATCCGAGAGAAATTTGAAGCTTTTGGCTGGACAACACTAGAAATTAAAGATGGCAATGACATGGATGAAGTAATTGCCGGGATCAATAATGCAAAGCAATCAATCGGGAAAGGCAAACCCATTGCAATCATGATGCACACGGTAATGGGCAAAGGGGTTGATTTTATGGAAAACGATCACAATTGGCACGGCGTTGCTCCAAATGAAGAACAACTTAAAAAAGCGCTCGCGCAATTGCCAGAAACGCTGTCGGATTATTAATGGATGGCAACTCCTGGTTATTTAAAAAACAGCGCCTAGGTTTTTAGATCAATCTGCTGCAAAGCTGCTTTACGTGACGGGAACCATGAGGCGATGAATGCGACAATCAAAATCGTCGCAAACACCAACAAAAAATCTGTTGCCACTGGTTTAACTGGGTAATAATCTATTAAAAAAGAGCCCCCCTGCAGAGGCACCAATTTATATTTTACCTGAAGCCAGCCTATTAGAACGGCAAGCAAAATACCCGCAATTCCTCCAATGACTGCAAGCAAGAATCCTTCACTCAAAAAAATTCTTTGTATGTAATTATTGTTTGCACCAAGTGCTTTTAGCACATCAATATCTTTTTGTTTTTCAAGCACAAGCATGGTTAACGCGCCAACAATATTGAAAGCAGCGACTATAAGTATAAGTGTAAGCACTCCATAAATCACCCATTTTTCTGTTCGCATCACACCATACAAGTTTTTGTTTTGCTCATATCTGGTTTCGATTTTATAATTGTCACCGAATAATTTTTGCAACTCTTTTTTGATATCCTCTGTTTTTTTTTCATCTTTCAAAGCAATCTCCACGCCGCTGAATTCATTAGGCTGTAGGCCAAGCATGCGCTTCATGAAACCAATATTGGTAAAGCCATACTTATTATCAAAGTCCTGTTGGATTAAAAATGCACCTGAGGTAAAAATATTTTCAGTGCTCAAGGATGATTGTGGATCAGCAGCATATAGACCATTTGTTTTTTTGAATAAATACACTGCAAGAGGTAATATGTCCCGATCAGCTTTGACGCCCAGTGCGTCTTCAATACCAACACCCAGTACTACGGATGGGTGCTCTGTTGTGCCCAAATCAAATGTTCCTTTAACAACTTTATCCTGAATGCTCGTAACATGGACATAATTGCTGTCAACACCTTTCAGACTCACAATATTTGTCAAATTAATATAATTGCTGTCCCCTTTTAGGCTATCAATGGACAGCAGCCCCGCATTTTGCAAGAGTGCTTTATCTTCAACCACCAATGCATAAGCATGTATATCCTGGATGGAAGCTAATTGTTTTTGTTGTTCTTTTGAAACCGTGATTGTCTTGCCTGTCTGGGGTGAAATTTTTAGATCAGTATAAAAAGAAGAATAGAGTGATTTTACAAGATCTTCAAAACCATTGAATACGCTCAGCACTAAAATCAGTGATGCTGTGCCAATTACAATTGCAAGCACACTTACCCATGAAATAATGTTGATCGCATTGGTAGATTTTTTTGCTTTAAAGTAGCGCCATGCAAACAGGAAATTCATAATTCAAAGTGCATAGCCCATAATTCATATAAATCCATGAACTATGCGCCATTCTCTTTTATTTTTTTAAAGACCGCTTCCATCTTATCTACGTAATCGAGGGTGTCATCAATGAAATAACTCAACTCGGGCATGCTGCGAAGCTGGTGTTTCACTCGACTGACCAGTTCTTTTTTTATTTCCCAACTGCGCTCTTCAATTTTTTTCATTGCTGCGCCGGCATCTTTCACATTGAATAGGCTTAGCTGAACCCTCGCTTCAAAAAGATCGGGTGTTATCTTAACTGATGAAATCGAGACCATTCCTCCTTCCAGCATGCTTAAACCAAGCCTTTGAAAAATATTGCTCAATTCTTTGTGCAGAAGCCCTGCGACCTGCTTTTGTCTTTTTCCTTCTTCCATGTCATTGCAATATAAACTGTAAATTTACAGTTTATTTAATTGCCATTCTGCCCTAATTATCATTCTTTGAATGATTTTTGCTTTATCACCACTCAATGATTTGTACACGATAATGAAGAAATTTTCTCGCATTCTCCAATATGTATCTCAACCAAAATACAGAGCAAAATTATTTTTCTATTTGTTTTGCACTATACTTTCTGTGCTTTTTGGACTGGTTTCATTGGGCATGCTCAGCCCCTTCATGGAATTATTATTTAAAAGCGCGCACGCACCAACCGGACAGCCAGCCATCAACAGCAACGCAATTGGAGGCTTGAAATATTATATCGGCTTAATCATAACCCATTATGGAAAAGTTGTTGGACTCATTACGATTTGTTTATTGATCGTTGTTACTACGGCTTTGAAAAATGTATTTCTCTATTTATCCTACTATATTTCTTCTCCTATCAGGACTGCAACAATCACACGCTTGAGAAGCGAGTTGTATGAAAAAATTCTATCCCTTCCAATCGGGTATTTTACCGAGCGACGAAAAGGCGATCTTATTTCCAGGATGACAAATGATATCTATGAGATAGAATCATCTGTGGTAAGCACTTTGGAAGGGTTGATCAAAAATCCTTTGACCATTTTGGGGTATCTCGTTTATATGATTTATTTAAGCCCACGCTTGTCTTTGTTCTTGATTATACTGTTACCCATAACCGCTTTTTTTATTGGCCGCATCAGCCGTTCACTAAAAAAACAATCTCAGGCGGCATCAGAAAAATTGGGCGAAAGCTTATCAGTACTGGATGAAACAGTATCGGGTATCCGCGTTATAAAAGGGTTTAATGCAGAACCTATACTAAAGAATAAGTTTTTTGGGATCAATGATCTTTTATTTCTTATCCGCAATAAAATGAATGCCCGCCGAGATCTTGCTTCCCCATTAACGGAAGTACTCGGCGTAACAGTGCTTTGCACGATCCTCTATATTGGTGGCCGTCTTGTGCTGACAAATGCAGTAAGTGCACTTCCTGCGGGTGATCTGATGACTTACATCGCAGTGTTTGCCATTATGATCAATCCGGCCAAAGACCTTTCAACGGCCTTCTTCAATATGCAGCGTGGCGCAGCAGCAATGGAGCGCGTGGAAGAATTATTGAAAGCCCCGGTTTCTATCGAAGACAACGCACATGGAAAAAAATTTGAAACTTTTACTGACAAGATTGAATTCAAAAATCTCACATTCGCTTATGAAGATGCAACCATTTTGGATAACATTAATCTAATTATTGCAAAAGGAAAAACAATTGCTTTGGTTGGATCTTCAGGAGCAGGAAAATCGACCCTTGCAGATCTGGTACCCAGGTTTCATGATGCATCTTCCGGCGTGCTCTTGATCGACGGGATAAATATTAAAGACTATTCGCTGAAATCGGTAAGGGCACACATGAGCATCGTAACACAGGAGCCCATTTTATTTAATGATACAATCGCCGCAAACATTGCACTGGGCTCTCCCGATGCAAATGCTGAACAGATTATACAAGCTGCAAAAATTGCTAACGCCCATGAATTCATCATCAAGAAAGAATCGGGATACCAAACCAATATCGGCGATCGCGGCAATAAATTAAGCGGCGGTGAAAAGCAACGGTTAACCATAGCAAGAGCTGTGTTAAAAAACCCCCCGATATTAATCTTGGATGAAGCGACTTCATCACTGGACACCGAAAGCGAAAGACTTGTACAGGATGCAATCAATAATATGATGCAAAACCGCACCAGTATTGTAATTGCACACCGCCTAAGCACCATAAGCCATGCAGACGAGATCATTGTAATGCAAAAGGGAAAGATCGTGGAGCGAGGAACACACGATCAGTTGATTGCCTTTAACGGGTTCTATAAGAAATTGGTGGACATGCAGGAAGTAAAATAGTTCTTTATTGATATTCAAATAAAATGGGGAGCCTTTTTTGTGCCCCATTGCACGCTGCCTAAAACCTTCTGATCATCACCACGCCTGCAATGAGCAAAATAACACCAGCAATTTTTCCCAGAGAAATTTCCCTTATTGCAACACCCATCCAGCCAAACTGATCGAAAATAATAGAAGCAATCATTTGGCCTGCAATCACCAAGCTGAAAGCCAGGACTACACCCAGCCTGGGCAATAATATCACGATGCCCGCCACAAAAAAAGTACCAAGCAATCCACCAGTCCAGGCCCACCAGGGGTTTTGTTTTGCCAACAGCGCATCTGTATTAAATTGCTTGGTCGCTACGAGATATAAGAATAGGGCAATCGTGCCTACGGCAAAAGAAACAAAAGCTGCAAATACCGGGCTACCGATTGCCTTTGATAATCTGCTATTGATTGCTGCCTGCAAAGGCAAAATTGCTCCCAACAGCAATGCAGACATGACTAATAAAATACGTGGTTGCATAAACAGTGCTTAATTGATAAAAAATAAAAAAGGGATTGTTTTGGCAATCCCTGTAAAATTATGCGATAACGGAATACTATTTATTCATCGTCTGCTTAGCCTCAATGCTTAGCGTAGCATGAGGCACTGCACGAAGTCTGGCCTTATCAATCAACTTACCTGTTACCCGGCAAATGCCATAGGTTTTGTTCTCAATGCGCATCATTGCCTTT